>LNZR01000070.1 GCA_002007365.1 Epulopiscium sp. Nele67-Bin005
ATATACACACTAAGGAATTCCACTCGTTAGGTTTAAATTTGCTGTTCTGTGTGACTAGGAAAGATTTATTTATAGTGGACCTCATGAAGTTTTTTTTTTTTTTTTTTTTTGTCTCTTGGCTTCCACCAACTATTTAGTTTTTAGCTTGGGAGTGTCGAAAGTTTAGCCACCAAGAAGAAATCAGTTTTTTTCTTGACATATTAAGTATTTCTGGGTTTGCTCTTTCTTCCTTAGTCATAGATAAAATAATAGCTTCAATATGAGCAAGCTGTTTATCATCTATTTCTAGGTCCCCCATCTTTGCAGTGTTTGCACCAGGGAGCATACCTATAATATCTCCAAGAGGACCCATATTTTTAACTTGTTGCATTTGCTCTAAAAAGTCGTCAAAGTTAAAGTCAGCCTTACGCATTTTAGCTTCCAACTCTTTAGCTTTTTGCTCATCAATATTTTGTTGAGCTTTCTCAATAAGTGTTAAAACATCACCCATTCCCAAAATACGAGAAGCCATTCTCTCAGGGTGGAAAACTTCCAAATCAGAAACTTTTTCTCCCATACCTACATATTTAATAGGTTTTTGAGTTACAGCTTTAACAGAAAGGGCTGCCCCACCTCTATTATCACCATCGAGCTTAGTCATAACTACACCATCAATACCAAGAGCCGAATTAAACGTTTCAGCAACATTTACAGCATCTTGACCAGTCATAGCATCAACAACAAGTAATATTTCTTGTGGTTTTACTTCCTTTTTAATGAACTTTAATTCGTCCATCAAAACTTCATCAATGTGTAATCGACCTGCAGTATCAATTAAAACTACATCATGATTATTTTCCTTAGCATACGCCATACCAGCAATTGCAATATCTACAGGGTTAACCTCTATTCCCATATCAAAAACAGGAACATGAACTTGAGAACCAACTTTTTTGAGCTGGTCAACTGCAGCAGGTCGGTAGATATCACACGCCACAAGTAAAGGGCGCTTACCTTGTGATTTAATAAGACTTGCTAATTTAGCAGAAGTAGTAGTTTTTCCTGCACCTTGTAACCCTACCATCATAATCGGAGTGATGCCTTTTGATGCAAATAAAATTTTACTTTGTGTCGACCCCATCAAGTTTGTTAATTCTTCATTAACGATTTTTATAACTTGTTGCCCAGGAGTTAAACTTTCTAAAACTTCAACACCTACTGCACGCTCTTGTACAATTTTAATAAATTCTTTTACAACTTTAAAGTTTACATCAGCTTCTAATAAGGCAAGTTTAACTTCTTTTAAAGCAATCTTAACCTCTTTATCCGTCAGTTTACCCTTACTCTTTAACTGCTTAAAGACATCTTGTAACTTTGTTGATAGTTGGTCAAAGGCCATAAATTCTACCCCCTACATTTCATTTCTTAATTCATTTACCAATTGCTTGATATTATCCAAATTTTCACCATCATCTAATGCTTTATTTAACTTTGCTAGAATATCTTCTTGAGCCTGAAATTTACTCCACAATTTGAGTCTTTGTTCATAATCCAACAATTTTTGTTCAGTCTTCTTTAAGGTATCAAAAACTCCTTGTCGGCTAATTCCTTGCAAAGAAGCAAGCTCTGCCAAAGACAAATCATCAAAATGATAGCCAGTAACGATTTCTCGTTGCTTATTTGTTAATAAGACTTGGTAAAAATCAAACAAATACGTAATTTCTAAAAGCTTTTCCATAAACTCACCCCAACACTGTAAGTCTTTTTTGCTTTACAGATGAATTATAATGAATGCCGCAATATTTGTCAAGCTTTTTATAGAATTTTATCGAAATGTTATTCTTCTTCTGGAGTAGAAACTTCCTCTGGAGCAGGAACTTCAGTAATATCAGTAGTTACATCGCTTGTCCCAGAATTTGGAATTTCAGTCTCAAGAACAGGATTTTCGTCAGCAGTCGTAGTAGTTTGAGTTGGTTCTACACTTAAAGCAGAAATTCTTTGATCCATGTACAATAATTGTTGTTGAATAACCATCAAATAACTCTCAACACGATTTGTAGTATTGATTAACTGCCATGCCCCTAAAATAATAAGCACTTGAAAAATCAAAATTCCAGCCATCAAACCCGTTGAAGCATCAGATTTTTTAGTATAAGTTTTTGTTGCTTTGCTTGCCATATTTTCACCTCTTCCCTTTTTAATTATTAACAACTATTGTAAATTCTATAATCAATAAATGCAATTATTTTTTAAATTTTTGTCTAAAAATAAATTCTAACGTTGATAATAGTAAAAATGCGTGCTACTATAAAAGCAAAATTAAGTTGGATATCATTAGTAAATTTAAGTTTAAAAAATTTTTTTCAAAAAAATGATTAGAAAGAATAAAAGAGGTCAATACTATGAAAAACTTTATTTCATTATGCCAAGAAATATTTAAGCAACAACAGTTAATTTCTGGGATTTGGAGCAGCCCAAGAAATAAAAATTCCCCAACAAAAATAACAGTAGTTCCATTAAAATTAAACGAAAAATACCTTTGGCAATTTGAAGTTTTTGAAAATAATCAAGCCAAACATTTCAATTTAGCACAAGAAAATTTGGAACAATTTTTAGAAACTCATTGCACAATGTTTAAACAAATACAAATTTATACTACACAACATGATTATCATGCTTTAATAAATAAAAAAGGTGATATCAATTTAAAGCGAAAAAATCCTTCTAAAGAACAACCCTTAACTTTGGAGCATAATCGCAAAAAAAATTATTTATTAGATGAAGAAAGTGCCAAAGAATTTTTAATTCAACTAGGACTTATGAGTGAAAACGGTGAAATCAAACCTTCAAAATATGATAAATATAAGCAAATTAATAAATACCTAGAGATGATAGAGCCAGTAATAGCAAAGCTTGACCAACCTTTTTACAGAATAATAGATTTTGGTTGTGGAAAGTCATACCTAACTTTTGCGATGTATTATTATTTAACTTTTATCTGCAAAAAAGAAGTGGAAATTATTGGGCTAGATTTAAAAGCCGATGTAATTTTATTTTGTAACAAGCTAACATCAAAATTGGGTTACAAAAATTTGTTTTTCCAAGTTGGAGATATTGGGAAGTTTACTACAAATAAAGAAATTGACATTGTAGTTTCATTACATGCCTGCAATACTGCCACTGATGCAGCTCTTGCAAAAGCAGTTGGTTGGAATGCAAAAGCAATTTTAGCAGTGCCATGTTGCCACAATGAATGTTATAAACAAATTAAAAGTGACTCTTGGAAAATTTTATTGCAACACGGTATTTTAAAGGAAAAAATAGCTTCACTAATAACTGATGGTTTGCGAGCGCAATTATTAGAAACTGTAGGATATAGCGTATCTGTAGTTGAATTTATAGATACTCAACACACGCCAAAAAATATTTTAATTAGAGCCACATTGAACAAGCACGAATTTAACAAAAAAGCATATATTAGTTATCGAGATGTATCGGAAAATTTGGGGCTAGAGCTAACTTTAGAAAAAATGTTAATTGCTCAAGGTAATATTAATAAGAGGTCGGTTTAAATAAAAGACTGGCTATTTAAAAAGTAGGATATGTATGACAAGCAAAATTCCAAAAAGATTTCATATACTAAAGTTGAGACCTTTTTGGAGGTGTATAGTCTATGTTATACTTTTCTTGCTTTTCATATTATAGTAGTATCACTTCTTTTCCCCAACCCTTAACGGCTGAAGAAGAAAAACATTACCTTGAGCTTTATGAAAAAGGCGATATGCAGGCAAAAGATATCTTGATTGAGCGTAATTTAAGATTAGTTGCACACATCGTTAAAAAATATAGCAATATAAATAAGGAAATGGACGATTTAATTTCAATTGGAACTATAGGTTTAATTAAAGGTATTAGTTCGTTTAATAGTGCTAAAGGTACTAGGCTGGCTACTTACGTGGCTCGGTGTATCGAAAACGCTATTATTACCAGATGACAACATTTAATATAGACATAAACTTAAAATCAACAGATATAAGTTTGGAACACTTAAACTTTAATGAGCGTTTGAAGTATCTACTTTTTGTTCGTGGCATGACGGAAGCTGAATTGGCTCAAAAATCACATATTAGCAGAAGTACAATACAACGCTTTAAAAATAATAATAAGCAATTGAGCATTGAGACAAGACTAAAATTTAGCGAAATATTAGACGTAGATAAAAGTATGTTTTGTGGCGAATATGAACTATTTTTAATATCTAATTTCAGTGATGAGATTAAAAACTTCAGGTTGAAAAATAGTCTAACTCAACTAGAATTTGGTGAAATCCTAGAAGTAAATCGTAAAACTGTAAGATATTGGGAGAAAGGGTATTGTGTCCCCAATGAAGAAAATTATTTAAAATTAAAGGAGCAGGGCTTATAAGCTTTGCTCTTTTTTTTGTTATCTAAAATATTGCTAAAAATTGTAAATTAGATGGGTTTTGATACTAGTAGAAAATTATGGTTAGCATTATAATAATTGTACACTCTAATTAAAAAAGGAGGGGGTAGATATTATGAATAAGTATGACAAATTAGATATCGCTAACAGGCTCGACGAAATAGCGCAATATTGCAAGCAAGGAGCAACTGAAAAAGAAATATATACTAACCTTGGAGTAACACGTCAAACGTGGATAAGTTGGAAAAATAAATATAGTGAGTTTGCGAAAACTTTACAAAATGCAAATATTAACCCTAACTTACACGTTGAAAATGCTCTATACAGAAAAGCAACAGGGCAATATTTAGCAAAAGAAACAAAAACTACTACAGATGAAACAGGCGCTATCGTTACTAAAGTGATAACCGAAAAAGAAGGTGTCCCTGATGTAGGAGCTATTACATTTTGGTTAAAAAATCGTTGTCCTGATAAGTGGAAAGATAAAATTGTGCAGGTTGAAGAGATTGAAATTGAAGATATATCAGATGTTACAACAGAAATTTTTGGTAGTAATGATGAATAAGTTAAAAGTTAAATCAAAACAATCAATTAAATTTATGTGGTCGGACAAGCACAAAGAGTACATGCGAAAAACCGAAACTTGTAATTACAATGTTGCCGAAGGTTCTATTAGAAGTGGCAAAACTGTTGATAATGTATTTTGTTTTGCACACATGATTAGTAAAAGTAAAGATAAAATGCATTTAGTAACTGCATCGACTCAACCAACAGCAAAATTAATTGTTGGGGATTGCGATGGGTATGGGTTAGAACATATTTTCCGTGGTCAATGCCGTTGGGGAAAATACAAAGGTAATGAAGTTTTGATAATTAAAGGCAAATCAACTAATTATGAACAAAAAATTATACTATTTTGTGGAGGTGCAAAAGCTGATAGTTACAAAAAATTCAGAGGGATAACCGTCGGAATGTGGCTAGCTACAGAAATTAATTTACATCACCCAGAAACTATAAGAGAGGCTTTTAAGCGGCAATTAAAATCCGACACAAAAAAAATCTTTTGGGATTTAAATCCAGAGTCCCCAAATGATTATATTTATACTGAATATCTTGATAAGTGGGCAAAAGAATATGCAACTGGAAATTTTGTTGGAGGATATAATTATCAACAATTTAATATCTATGACAATATTAATGTTAGTGAGCAAAATTTAATAGAATTTGTTTCAAAGTATCAAAAAGAAAGTATTTATTATACACGTGATGTTTTGGGGCTTAGAGTAGTTGCCGAGGGTGCTATATATCCGATTTTGACAGAGCAAAAAGAAAAGTATTTTGTGGAAAATGATGATGTTCCGAAATTGCAATATTGTACAATTGGCTTAGATTTTGGAAAGTCTGAAAGTCAACACGCAATTTGCCATCTGGGAATAACTGCTCAAGGGGTTATATATGTGTTAGATGCTAGATGTATGATTACTAAAAATACAACTACAGATGACTTGTATCATTGGGTTGAAAAAACTGTTGATACATATAAATCTAATCACAAAAACACTACATTTTTATATGCTGATAGTGCAGAACCGACGTTAATAAATTCTCTTAGGAGATACAGTAAAGTTAATATCTGTAAATCTAATAAAATGACAATTGTAGAACGCATAAAATTGATAGATGCTCTAATTGCTCAAAAACGTGTATATTTTGTTCGTAAAAAAACAGAAGAATTGTATACAGCATTGTGTAGTAGTCGTTGGGTATTTGATAAAGCTAAACAAAAAGATGTTCGACAAGACGATGGTAGTTACAATAATGATGTTATTGATGCGTTTGAATATGCAATTTCTACAAAATTACTCGAACTTCACCGAATGAAAGTGGTGGTAACAAATGATTAGAAAGTTTGTTGATTGGATTAAACGTAAATTTGGTTTTGTGGTAACTCAATCAGCTGAAAAGCAAATTATAGATAACGATAAATTTAACGCTAATTATTCTGATGTTAGTGATATTAATATAACTGTTATGATTGCTTCAAAGCTTGCAAAATTAGCTACTGCTGATGCCGAACTTAACATTTTAGACACGCAGAAGCATGAACAAATAAATGAGGCATTACAATCATTTTGGTATGACTTAAGCAACACAACATCAATGGTGCTAAGCACAGGAGGTGTAGCTTTAGTTCCTAGGGTTAATGATGGAGTGTTTGCAATTGATTTAGTTGCACATAATAGATTGATTATAAATAGCGTACAAAATCATAAAATCAAGGAAGTTGCTGTTTTAGCTGAAACTAAAGAAATTGGTCAATATGACAAACTATATAAGTGGATAAATCAAAAAGTAGACGAAAATAACGTATTAACGATTAGTAGCAGTACTGTTAATGAACGTGGAGTTACAGTTGAGGAAAAAGAAGAAATATTTATCCAAATTTCTAATTGTGATGAGGTGTTGTTAGCTTATTTTAAATGTCCAAGCGATAACCGCCGTGAAAATAATAATATTGGTGTTCCTATTACTTTTGGAGCTGAAAAGTTGATAAATGATTATAAAGCGAATTTGGAGCAACTAAAAGAAGAGTATGATAGCAAAAAAGGCTTGATTTTTATGGATAGTAGAATGTTTTCATTAGATGAAAATGGGAATGCAATCGTTACTGAACGCATGGCAAGAGCTATCAATGGCTATGATGATTTTATATATCAAGAATATTCTCCACTAATTCGTTATGAAGCATATGAGCAAAGGAGCGAATTTTTGGCAAGACAGATAGAAAAACAAATAGGATTAAGTTGTGGAATATTATCAAAGTCTGAACATATACAAGCAACTGCAACTGAAATTAAAAGAGCAAATGTTGAAACAGAGTCTTATGTTAAAGATATACAAAAAGAAATTGTAAGAACAGTAGATACTTTAGTTAAATCATTTAATGTTCTTGCGAATTGTGCAGGCTTTACAGAAGAATTAACTGAATACAACACTAAGTTTACAAATGCTTTTAGCGACGATGAAACTTACTGGGCTAAATATGTACAAGCCAATTCGCTTGGAATTGTATCAGATGCCGAACTTAGACAATTGCTCCTAAAAAATGAAACATTAGCAGAAGCTCAAATTGAAATAGGCAAAATTAATGAAAATAGTAATTTTTTAAGTGGAATGATTGATGAATAAAAAAAATATTGAAGAACTAGAAAAATATTTGCTTGATTTTTTAGACACAACAATAATTAATCTATCTACAACTAATGTAGAGCTAATGAAAACTATCGTAAATGATGTATATGCAATATGTGATGGTGAAGTTTTATCCCCTAAGGAGCGTTTGAAATATATCTATAATTTAGTTAAAACTAAAAATGAAATAACTCTAAAATCTGTAATTAAACATTTGTACAATTATGCAGGGGAACATTTTTATTCTGCTCTTAAGAAGAAAACAACTAATAATAAAGTTATGCAGAAAATACTTAAAAATCAGACTAAAACGGTATCAAAAATGTTTAGAGATATTGCTCCTGAAAATCTAGTTCTAGTGCTTGGAGGTCAACAACAAACTTTGGACAATGCATATTGTAACTTAATTAAAGAAGCTACGTTGTTAAGCCATATAGGAG
This sequence comes from Epulopiscium sp. Nele67-Bin005, assembly GCA_002007365.1. Lineage (GTDB taxonomy): Bacteria > Bacillota > Clostridia > Lachnospirales > Cellulosilyticaceae > Epulopiscium_D. The sequence goes on from LNZR01000070.1 coordinate 8,055, forward strand.
CAATTGATACACAAACGGCTATAAATAAAATTGTTAAAGAGCTTGGTGGAAGTGGTGGTGTTAAAGTTATGAGAGGCAACAATGCTATTAGAGTTGATACAGTAGTTAGGCAAATTGTGCTAGACTCTAGCCATGAAGTAGCTCAACAAGTTCAATTCGAGGTTGGAAAACAATTAAAATGTGATGGCGTTGAAATAACAGCCCACGGAATTTGTGCAGATGACCATTTGCGTGTTCAGGGAAAAATTTTTACTAATGCTGAATTTGAAAAAATAAATTCTAAACTGCATAGAAAAATAGGTACTCATAATTGTAGGCATATGATTATGCCAGTAATTTTAAAAAATCATGTACCAAGATATACAACCAAAGAACTAGAAGCAATAAATGAAGCATCGACTAAAAATATTGAAATAGCTGGGAAAAATTATACTAGATATGAAGCAACTCAATTACAAAGGCAAATTGAAACAAAGCTTAGGTATGCAAAAGAAGCATTGGAAATCTATAAAACCAATGAGGATAAAACTATGGCAACTAAGCAACAAAAGTATATTACAGTATTAAACAAGCAATATACAGAAGTGTGTAAGGTAGCTGACCTTACAAAACGTCCAAAGCGAACACAAATTGTAAAATAATACATGAGGAGGATAATATGACAATTGAAGAAGCAACAGCTAAAATAAAAGAACTTTCAACTAAAAATGAAGACTTGTTGGCTAAAAATAAAAGTCTTCATAGCGAATTAACTGCTACAAAGGAAGATAAAACGACACTTGAAAATACTATTAATAGCTTAAAAGAGAGTGATAAAAGTACAGAACTTCAACAAAAACTCGATGAACTTAATGCAAAAATTAAGGCCGATAATGACGAAAGGGCTAAGATTGAAGCTGAAAATAAAATTAACGAAGAATTAACAACTAGATTTAAGGCTGTACTAAAAGATAAAAAGCCAGTTAACGATTTAACCGAAAATGCCTTACTTGATAAATTTAAAGCATTAGTATCTGATAAAGAAAGTGTAGGCAAAAGTGATACAGATTTATTTGATAGTTTGACAAAAGATAAAGGTTATTTTGTTCCTAATAATCAAAATATTAGTACACCACATTATCAAGAAGTTGGAAGTGGAAACATTAAGACGTTTCCTAAATTTATATAAGGGGGGTTTCAAATGGGAAGAATTGAAAGTTTAAGCATCTTGGCAAATGGTGGGGGTAATGATTTATTATCCCAAAAATATGGAGCAGTTATTGAGTCATATGTTCCGAATTTTTTAAGTTCACGCCTCAAAAATCAATCATTATCAGGTGACCCATCAACTGGTAGTGTAGAAGCAAAACGTTTTATGAATATTCAAAGTCAAGAATATGGAACAGCACGTACAGCTAATAGTGGTCAAAAAACTAAAGCAGAGTCTGTAAATATCCAAATCAACATTAACAAAGAATTAGTTGAAGAAATTGAAGAAAAAGATACAAGGTTATATGGTGTAGATGGATTAATTGATAGGCGTATTAATGAGCATATGTTGAGTTATGAAACAGAGCTAGAAACAACATTTTTGGAAACATTATATAATGACGCTACAGAATTTGCTTCAACTGGTGATATTGCAAAAGATATTGATAACTTAATAGTTAAATTATCAAGTGTTAGAAATGATTTTGTTCGTGGTGTGCCTAAAAATATGATGGAAATTGTATGTTCGCCAGAAAAATATGCAGAATTACGCCAATATTTAGACACTCTAACGACAAGACCCAATATAGATACTGCAGTGGAAGAAATTGCAAAATATCATGGAGTTAGAGTGTCCGAGTCTATATTTTTACCAGAAGGAGCAGGAAGCGTAATAACAGCACTTGGAAGTGTTGCAATGCCTGTAATAAATAGTGTTATGGATACTGCAAAGGTACAACAAAGTGACGCTTACACATTTGGATTGTTTTATTATTATGGAGTTGGGACTGTTACTCCAGATTTAATATTTAAAGTTGCATAATATGAGAAAGTCAAAAGAAAAAATTATGAAAGATGATAATTTTATAGATTGGTACACTTATACTATGTTCCGTGGGAAAATTGATAACTTATCAACATTTGAACTATATAGAGCAGAAGCAATTACATTTATTAAGAGTCAAACGTTTAGTAGGATATCAGAAATAGAGTCTTGTTATTACCCAACAGTACACGCTTTAACTTTCAAATTAATAGAACTATTTTCACAATCATCAACAAATGTAACATCTGAAAGTGTAGGTGGTTGGTCTGTAAGTTATGAGTCAGATTTTGCAAAAAAAGAAGCTATTAGGTTAACAAAAATGTTTCTTGCTGATATTACTACAAAAGAAGGAATACCAGTACTTTATATAGGGTGCATAAAATGAAAAATTTTACTGAAACTCTTACACTTTATAATAAGTTTCACACTAGGGATAAAAATAATAAACCTGTTGTAAGATGGAATAGGGTTGTTTTGAGAGATGTTTTTTGTTCTAGGAAGAAAAATATGTATACTAGTTCAAGTGGTATTTTTTCTCAGTCTACCTATGAAATTATTATTCCTAGCAATCCAAAATATATGCCTCCAAATTATGAAAGTTGGGGGCTGTATAGCAACTTGAACAAAATTAATCATGGGTATTTTACATTAAATATTGATGATGTAATAATTTTAGGAGAGTGTAAAATTAATATGAATAAAGTGAGGGTAAATGATTTGCTTGAAAATCGTGATTACAAAAATAAATCATTTACAATTAGTTCTGTAGATGATAATACATTTGTAGATTATAAAAGATACATTAGAAGCAATTTGCGTAATGCTCATTATAAGGTGGTTGGGTAATGATTAAAGTTAAATTTGATATTAATAAGTTAGATAAAATAAAAAAACTGGCTCAAAATCAAGACCTCAAACTTTTTGCAAATGAAGAACTTTATCAACTAAGTGAAAAGTATACACCTTGTGATACTACAGACTTAGTAAAAACTACATCGGTCAGCGTAAAAGGTATTCATTATAAAGTCCCATATGCAAACAATGTTTATTATGGAGAACACATGAAATTTAGTAAAGATATGCACTCTCTAGCAACTGCAAAATGGGATAAAGTTGCATATCAAAATAATAAGGAGCAATATTTAAACAGATTAAAAGAGAAAGTAGAAGGGATAATATGACATTATTATATTTAAATGATATACTTGCAGACTGGTTTAAAAATTGTCCATTTATTAATTCTGAAAGACTCTATTTTAATTACTCTGAAGTTGCTAATAATAGTTTTTGCATCGTTCCAGAGCAAGAAATTACTACAAAAAATGATATCCTAGGAAATGTTATTGTAGATTATAGAATTAGTTTGATTGCGTATAAATCACTAACAAAAGATACTTTAGTATATTCTAGTGAAAACTTAGATGAGTATCGGCAAATACAAAAAATTAATGATTGGATTTATTGTCAAACAAAAACGAAAAAGAAATACCCAAAAATTGAAGGTGGGTATTTTGAAGATATTGAACTTTGTGGAAGTCCTAACTTTGCAGGGATAGAAATAATTAATAGTCAACAACTTGCAAAATATGTTATATCAGTTAAGTTTACTTTAGAAATAGAAGAAGAAATAGAAGAGGAAATAGAAGAAGATATAGAAGAGGAAATAGAAGAGGAAATAGAAGAAGAAATAGAAGAAGAATTAGAAGAAGATATAGAAGAAGATATAGAAGAAGATATAGAAGAAGATATAGAAGAAGATATAGAAGAAGATATAGAAGAGGAAATAGAAGAAGAATTAGAAGAAGAAATAGAAGAAGATATAGAAGAAGATATAGAAGATGAATTAGAGGAAGGGGAAACAGAATGGCTATAGAAGTACGTTTAGCTGATAATGAAAAAGCAGAAAGATGTCAACTTGTAACATTAGTAGACGTTAATCAATCAGATGATGGAAATTACGAGTGGGAAGCTATAGGACATGGGATTGAAGATAGTGATTTGGATATGAGCGTAACAAGTTCTACTACTACAGATATCCTAGGCAGAAAAGAAACTGATATTAGTAGTGTAGATAAAACTCAAACTTTTGATGATATGAAAGTTCGTGGAGGTTTAAAATTATTTAAAATTTTAGCTGATATTGATTTTAACGATGATTATCAAAGATACAGTCAATTCACTATTATGATTGTATTTGCTCATCTAAGCACTGGAAATGATGAGCAATATCCAGCAAAAGTGTATAAAAATTGTACTATCGCTCATACAAGACAAGGTGGGAGTACCCAACTAGAATATGACATTGAAATATCATTGAGCAATGAAGTAACAATAGGATATGTTACAAATCCTTCATCGCCTATTTTTGTAGCAACTACGGAGGTGTAAGATGGAATTTAAATCACAAAAAAATGAATATAAATTATCTGTAAATGATAAAGATGTTTATGTATATATAAATACAAATGATTTAGAAGTCATTAACAGATTTTTAACAGCAGAACAAAAAATATCAAAAATTTTAGAAATCTCATCACTTGATGAACAAATAGAAGAATTTAAAAATACGATTAATATTCTCTTTGGATACAATGTGTATGATGTAATTTTTAGTGAAATTCAACCGTTTGAAGTGCTTGAAACTGGTCAATTTTATATTAATGCTGTATTTGACTATTTATTTCCGTTGATTTTTAATGATATGCAGAGGGATTTTGAAAAAATACAGCAACATTCAAAATCTCAAAAGACAAAATTAAATAATAAGCATACCAAAAAATATGTTAGATAATTTATATTTAGTAACTAGTGTAAATATAAATGAGCAGATTTACACTATCAGAAATAAAGCAGATTGGAGAATTATATTATCAACTCTATCTATGTTACAAGATGCAGAATTAGATGATGATACAAAAAGCTTAAGTTTATTTATTATGGCATTTGAAGAATTTAGTTCTTATGAAGATTTGCTCCTACACCAAAATAATTTATTAGAATTATCCGAGTGGTTTTTTAGGTTTATTTGCCAATTTGAAGAACCAAACGAAGCAAAATTAGGAGCAAATCTATACGACTGGGAAACGGATTTTAATTTAATAATTGCTCCTATCAATCGTGTAATTAATAGTGAAATTCGAGAGATGGAGTATATGCATTGGTGGACGTTTTTAGGAGCATTTGCAGAAATTGGAGAGTGTTTGTTTAGTACTGTAGTAAGTATTCGTTCAAAACAAAATAAAAAGCAAAAATTGGAAAAATGGGAAGCAACTTTTGTAAAGGAACATAAACATTTGTTTAAAAAACGTGTGGTCAATGACAAAGCCACAGAAGAATTTCTAAAAAAATGGGGTTTAAAATAGGAGGTAAAGGAGGGGAGGTAAAGCAATGGCTGATTTAGTAATTAGTGTAGGGTTTGATGATGATGAGTTGCAAAATAATGTTAGACGTTCAGAAAGCAGTATTGCAGATTTAGCAGACAATATCCAAGCTGGTATGGAAGAAGCAGAAGAAAGTATTTTGGAAGCAGTTGAAGCATTTGAAGAACTTGGTGAAGCTTCTGAAAGTGTTGAAGGAGCAATTGAAAACTTAGGAAGCACTACAGAACGTACAAATAGAAATATAAATCAGACATCAGATAGTACACGTTCATTCAGAACTCAAACTAATGATGCCACTAGTGCAGTTAGAGCAATGACCAGAGCTTTACTTGCCAATCCATATGTAGTAATAACTACGGCAGTTGTAGGGTTAGTAAGTGCATTAAAATCATTATCTACAGCTCTAATTAATGTTGCAAATGACACAAGAGAATACAGAGTTGACTTGGCAAGGTTAGATGTTGCTTGGCTAACTACTGGTCACACAATTGACGAAGGTCGTGCAGTTATGCAACATTTTTATCGTATTTTAGGAGAAGAAGATACAGCAATTGAAGCAAGTAATCATCTTGCACAAATGAGGCTATCAACTCAAGAGCTTGCAGACTGGTTAACAATTTGTTCAGGTGTCGCAGCAACCTTTGGGGACTCATTAATGCTAGAAGGATTAACTGAGTCAGCAAACGAAACTATTAAAACAGGGGAACTTATAGGCCCACTAGTTGACGCAATAATCTGGATGGGAATTTGCGAAGACGAAGTTAAAGAAACTTTAGCAAATCTAAATACAGAAACAGAAAGAACAACATATTTAACAGGACTTTTGATTGATAAATATAGAGTTGCTGGAAATGCTTTTGATTATGTTAATGTAAGTATTTACAACACTAGGGACGCATTTTTAAGGTTAACTAATGCATTGGCAAGCTTGGGGCAACTCATGGAACCGTTGTTGGCGTGGGTTGTTAATGCTGTTGCTGCATTTATGGAAGCTATAGTTAGTGCTATTATGTGGGGGTTAAAGGCTATAGATAAAGTATTCAAAACTACTTTTGCAGATAATCAAAACTTCCTAATCGGTGGGGAAATATTTGAATTTGAAGGAAATATGGACTTTGAAACTTTTGAGGCTCAATTGGATTATTCTAGTGATATTCTTTACAATCAACTAGAAACCGTTGAGGCTCAAGATGCATTGACAAGCTCTGTAGCAGGCACAAACGAAGAAATTAAACGCTCACTTGCTGGATTTGATGAAATACAACAATTAGCAAGTAATTCAACTTCTTCAGGTAGTGGAGGAAGTTATGGGGGGACTTCAGGTGGAGGAAGTGGTCTTAATAGTTTAGGGGATTTTGGAGGATTGGAATTAGATTTTCCAGAATTAAATTTTGATGAATTATTAGAAGATGCATTTGATAACTTAAGTAGGGTTGAAGTTGATGTTGCAATAAATATTGATGAAGAAGGTATTACGGGAATTGCAAAAATTGGTGATGCCATCAGTGATTTAATAAGTAATGTTAAGAAATTAGCTGATTTAAATGATATTAATTTTGATGGAATAACAGGAAGTTTAACAGACTTACAAGTAACTATTTCAGACGTTACAGATGCATCTAAACTTAAAATATCTGAAATTGTAACAACTTTTCAAGGGGTTGTTGGAAGTGTAAGAGATACTATTATAACTTTAACAGATACAACAACACAATTAATTAAAGAACTATCTGATACAGTTGAAGATACACTAAATGAAATTGCTGATATATTTGAAGATAAGTTTGAAGAAATAAATGATATTACAGAAGAAGCATTGAGTGACTTAGAAAAATCTTTTGGTGATAGTTGTAAAAGCTTGGAAAATACTGCTCAAAATAGTTTGGAAAATTTAAAAAATGAATTTGAAGAAAGTTTTGGAGAATTAAATAAAACTGTAAAAACTGAACTTGATAACATGAATGATGAATTTGAGTCACAATTTGAAACAGCCAATCGAACTACAACTAGTGCATTTAATGAAATAAATGAAACCGTAAAAAATAGCCTAGAAACTTTAAAAACGCAAACAAGCACTAAATTAACTGAAACACAAAATGTAATTAGTGATTTTTTAGATACAGCCTATAAAAATTTTAAATCAGGTATGGAAGATATTGTTGATGAAACTACAGAAAATTTGGAAGATTTACAAGATGAATTTGAAGACTCTTTCGACTCAATTCAAGATAACTTACAAGATTTTTTAAGTGAAGCTATAGAAAATATGAGTTTAGGTTTAACGGAAATTAATTCCAAAGTTACAGAAGGTTTTACTGAAATGCTTACAACTGTTACTGCAAATTTAGCAGATATGAGCAATAGTTTAGTGGATTTTGTGAATGATACAAAAACAGATATATCAAATATGTTTAGTAAACTCTCATCAACATTTAGTACTGGATTTGGTGAATTGAAAGATTTGACAAATGATTGGTATAACACCACTAGAGATACTTTCGATAATTTTGTGAACGATGCTTGGAGTGCTGGGAGAGATGCTTTTAATAATGTGTCTGATTGGTTAAGTGATATGGTTTCAGATGCATATAATCAAGGAGCTAAATTAATGAAAAGTTTAGCGAATGGTGCTTGGGCTGAAAGATATACTTTTGTAGATATTTTAAAGGAAGCGTGGAATTTATTCCTGTGGTTTATACCTGATTTCGTTGAAAATGTTATATCATCTATGCTTAGTAATTTTACAAGTGGAGTCAGTAACTTATTTGGTGGAGGAAGCTCAAGTGCCTCAACCATATCATCAAATGATACAAATGTTGCAGTTGCTCCTATAAATATATCAGAAATAGCAAGAACTATTGAAGCACCAGCGATTTCAGCTTCTGCAATTGCTACTGGAAGTTACTTACCAACATCAGTTGCTAAGATGATTGCTCAAAATGATAGTAATTATACAACAGTTACAGAGAATACTAGTTTATCAGCAACAGAAATTGAAACAATCGTAACTAAAACAGTATCTGAATTATTATCAAGCTCCACAAAAGAATTAGTAATAGAACTCGATGGAAAAGAGATGGCTAGAAGTTTGGTGGATTTGTTAAGCCATGAAGAAACTAGGAGGGGAAGCAGTGTCAAATAATTATACACCAAATGATTATATACAAGATTGGTTTGAAATTAATGGGAAATATTATGATGTATTAGTTTTAGAATGTGAGCAAACAGCTAATATTTTGGATACAGATAATTCAGGGCGTACAATTGAGTTTGGAGCAATGCTAACGGATAGAATTGGCACATTTTATACCCATAGAGTTATATTTGCACAAAAAAATAACGAATGGGAAGTATATGATGAATTATTTTCGGCTTTGGAAATTCCAACAAATACAGCAATACGCATTAAGTTTCCACACCACCAAGGCACTACAGAATATGATGCTTATGTTGCAAGCCTATCAAGAAAAATTATTAGAATTTACCCAAACTCAACTAGTGGACAAAAAATAAAATGGGGGGAGTTACAAGTTAATTTTATAGCGATAGATGCAAATTTAACTGTACAATAAATATGTTAGAAATAATTTACAAAGAAATAGCCGTAGGGGCAAAAGAAAGTTCTACATATTCAGCTATTAATTATCAGCAAAAACAAGACCCTGCACTTTTAAAATATGAACAAAATGATATAACTTACGGAAGTATAACAGAAACAAATCATACTATTTTACACTCAAAACGGACTCCTATTGCAAGTGATTTAAGTCGTGTTGGATTGTGGAGTGATAAACAATGCTTAATAGATACTCAACTTTTAATGACACTTGACATTTCCCTTAGTGAAATCGTTGATATAAGAGGTATAACATTAACTTATGATAACTTGCTAAATGTTTTCCCTCAACAAGTAATTATAAAGTTTTATTTAAATGACAGTGTAATTTTTGAGAAAGAATTTGAAAATGATAATGTTATACAGCGTTTAGAAGATGATAATTTACAGCCATTCAATCGATTTGAAGTTAAATTTTATGATTTAAATATTAAGCAACATTTTTTAAAGATTAAACACATTCTCTTTGGGCTTGAAGAAATTATTCCAAATCGTGATATAAAAGCTACTGTAAAATTAGTGCAAGAAATAGATGATACTAATCAAAAAATAAGTATTGATGAACTAGATTTAACATTTTTAGCACGTAAAGACTACAGATTTAAAACATATCAGCCATTGCAAGTTTCAGACCAAAGAGGATTGAGAGCCTATTTATTTTTAGACAAAATCAAGTGGAATAGTTATGATATTGTAAGTCTTGAGGCTTGTGATTATGTAAATATTTTGGATAAATACAATTTTTTAGGAGGATTTTTTGAAAATGCGTGTGCTATGGAAGTATTAACACAATTATTTGATACAGCAAATGTTCCGTGGAAAATTGATGATTACTTTGCAGGAGCAACTATATCTGGTCATTTGGAAATTATGACTTGTAGGGAAGCTCTTAATAAAATCTGTAATGCAATTAATGCAACGATTGTTACTGCTGATTTAGACTATGTATATATTAAAAAATTATCAACTGATATAGTGAAAGAAATACCCAAAAATCATATATTTTCAGGAGCAAAAAGTAATAATAATAAAATTAAAATTACTGCAATAGAAATCACTGAATATACGTATTATGAAACAAATATTACAAAAGAACTTTATTTTAGTGAGCAGGAGCAAGAAGAAGTTTTTATAGAATTTTCAGATGCTACATATAACTTAGAAATTAAAAATGGTGAGATTTTGGAAAGTAATGCGAATTATGCAATTATAAATGCTTTTGAAAACTGCTCTTTGACAGGAAAAGAATATGATTATACTAAAACAGTCAAGGCGTGGCGTGATACTCAAAAGCTTGTAACAGATGTAGATAATATCGAAAAAATCAGTAGAAATACATTAATTAGTACAAATAATAGTGAAGAGATACTTGAAATGTACAAGGATACTCTATTATTAACAGAAACATTAAATGTAACATTTGATATGGAAAATCTGAAAATTGGTGATGTAATATTGATTGATATTGGACTAAAAACTAAATATAAAGCACGAATTATAGAAGCAACATATAAATTATACGGTACACGAAACATAGGTACTTGTAAATTAAAAGTATTGGAGGAAATAGCAAAATAATGTTTTATGAATTGATAACAGATAGAAAAATTAATGATGTAAATGAACTACTAGAATTGATACAAAAAATTAAAGATAAAGTAGCAACAGAACATGAAGAAAGCTTGTTTTATCAAGGCATATCAAGAGGTGCTTATAATGTTTCGGATTTAAATAGAGTTGCTAAAGTTTATATGTTGCTAGATTATTTTTTGCAAAGAAGACTTTGGAAAGATTTAAATTTTGATGTTAAAATTTGGGAGAGTTCAGAAGCTCAAACAACAGTATTTACAATTGATGATGTAGAATTGTATCTTACAAATCTTAATAAATTACAAACTGTATTTATTCAAAGAGAGCGTGACATTTTGCAAGATGAATGGCTTGATTTGGATATTGCAAATGAAATAGAAGAATTTTTAATTAAGTTTTATGATTGTTTAATGACTCAACTTTCTGTACAAAATCATTTAAGTTTCAAACTGGGGGTTAAACGATTTGATAGAGTTTACAAAAACACTTGGGAAGATTTATCACATTTTTTTGCAACGTTTGGAGATATTGAACTATCTCAATTGAGTTTTGATGAGCTTTGTTATGGAAAGTTGGTGAATTAATGTCATTGGTTTTGTTAGCAAGTAGTGATGCATTTGATATAAATAAAATAAATTATAATCTCCAATATTTAGACACAAAAACAGAAGTAATTGAAAAGGAGCTTGATAATTTAGATGAAATTATTAAAAATATATCACAAAACAGAGAAGATATACAAGCATTACAAGAAGCGTTTGATAATTTAGATTTAACGAGTGAAATTAATGAAATTATTGCTAATTTACAAAATGATGTAACTTTTTTAGAAAGTGAATTTAGTGATATAACTAAAACTCTAGATGAATTTGAAGTAAGTCAAATCAAACAAGATAGCTTAATTGATTTTTTGCAAGGAGCAGTTGAAGACTTAGAAACTGCAACATTACAATATAAACAAAACTTAGGAACTAGTACAGATTTTAATTCAGTGATAGAAGAAGGGTTTTATGTTGTATCTGGATATAATTTTAAAAATTCTCCTTATGACGATATCGACGTTAGTTATTATTTACTACAAGGCTTGCTTACAGTAAGAGTTGTACAAACATTCATAGTTCAAGAATTGATATTGCGAACTAATAGTAATTATTGTACACAACGATTAACAAGAGTTTGTTATGCTGATGCATGGAACAAATGGTTTGCTCATGCAACATCATCTAATATTTTGACTGCACGCAATGCAACAGATGAAAGAACTATCGTGAAGCTAAGAGGTAATTCGGCGATTAATTTTGGAGTAGATTTATACGCAAAAGAAGCTGATGAGGTATTATCTTATGCTACATATCATAATGGGGAATACAAAACAGAAAAAGAAATTTGTACAACTGATACTGTAAGTAGTTTGGTTGAAAAATCAATTGATGCTATAGCTGGAAATGTAGATGATGTATTAGAAATTACAAAGCAAGAACTTATTGACCACATTACAAGTGAACTTAGCAAAAAATTAGATATCACTTCTAATAATTATATACGCTCGTTTACTGATAATACTTTGAGTGATGAAGACTTACAAAATAATAACTTTCCATACCCATATGTAACTATGGTACCAGCTGCAGCAACAAAGTTAGGACTACCTGTAAACTCTTATTATCACGTGTGTTACTATCGACATTACCACGGAAACGGCTACGGTTTTCAAATTGCTTATCCACTAAGTCACGATGGAGATGTTATGTATCGTCGTAGTGGAGGAACTAACTGGGGGAGCTGGAAACAACTATCAGGGACTACAGAAAATACAGAAACAGAAGTAACAACTCCAACTACTAGTGAAAAGACGGCATTTTCACTTACTGCAAATAGTACCACATATACAATTAATGCCCAGAACTGTTTTGTAAAAGATGATATTGTATATATATCAGCCTCAATAAGGACATCAGCAACAACTACACTTGTAAATGGTACATTAAGCGTAGTTTCATTGCCAGCTGAGTATGCTCCAGCGTTTGCAACACCTCTAGCTGGATTTGGTTCTAGTAATAGTACATATACTCTTAGTTTGAGTCATGGAGCAGTTACGGCATATGTACGAACAAATGGGGCAATTGAAGTGTTTGTGCTTGACGCTGGTAGTACAGCAAGTGGTATTAAGCAATTTGTAATAAATGGTTCATATCCATTAAAGTAAAAATTAAAGTAAAAGGAGGAAAGTATGGAATTATTTCCACTGAAAACAGATTATTTAGATGATGAAATACAAACAAATACAAATAGAAAATATAATATTACTGAAAATAGCGATGGAACACACGCTATTTTAGATGTAACAAATTATATACAAGAAGGTGATATATTTGCTGCTAAAGATATTAATACTACAAACGAAGCAATTAATAGTTTAAAAATTGATGTTGATGAATTGAAAAACAGTTCTGGGGGTAGCAGTTCAGGAGGTGTTAGTGGAGGTCTGGTTTGTGCAATGTGGAATGCACGACTAACGTTAAGTCAAGATGATAGATTAACAAGTTCAACTTCTTTACACGCTCCAAAATCATTAATATCAACATTTAATAATGAAGTGGTAGAAAAAATATATGTACCAATGGCAACAAAAAGTAATACTGAATTTGAAGTATTAGCATTTAGACCAAAATTATATGGTAGTTATTATGTCAAAGCTACAGCAACAGTAAGTAGCAATACTGGTGGAGATTTCATATTAAAATTAGCAAATACTGATAATGTAAGTGAATATGTTACTTATTCTAACAATTGTATAGCATTGAGTGATACTATTTTTCAAGTTCAAAGCGATGGATATTTTGGTATTGGAGATGTGTATAATGACAAAACATTTGCACTTTTCGTGGAAGGTTCAATTTTTGCAAATACTGAATTGGGACTATATGTAAGATTGGAAGTACATTACCTAGGAAGCAATTAATGTAGGAGGGGTAAAATGCAACAAGAAATAGGAGAAAAATTAGGTAGGATACTAGCATTAACAGAAAATAATGCACAAAGATTAAATGTTCTAGAAAATAAGGTTGATGATAATTTGATAGTGTCAAACGATACGCACAAAAATGTTGCATTACTATCACAACGTTTAGAAATAGTTGAGAAAACTTCAACAAAAAATGAAAATCGGCTTGATGAAATTGATGCAAAGCCAAATAAATTATTAGACTCATTTCAACAAAATGCAGTTGGGTACATTGCGATGGCAATTACAGCTGGAATATTAGCTAACAGTATTATTTTATAAAGGGGTGGATAATTGAAAAAAGCAGGGATTGTATATCAATTTTGTATATTACTTACAATCATAGCACTAACTTTATTTTTTGCGCTGAAAAATGGGGAACTCAATGGAACTTTAGTTGGAATTCTCAGTGGTGTAATGATGGGTATGGGTTTTGATACTAGTGGAGAAGTGAAAATTAAATCTAAGCAACAACAAACTACTAATTTGCAGGAGGATAAATGATGAAAATTTATATTGATGCTGGTCATCGCAACAATCAAAACGACTTTGGAGCAGTCGGAAATGGCTACAAAGAAAGTGCATTAGCATTAACAGTTTCTGACGAACTAAAAACTAAACTTGAAAATTTAGGGATAACTTGTTATATGTCTAGAAATTCGGAAGCTGAATATTTGAGCTTGCAGGAAAGAACTAATAAAGCAAATAGCTTAGGAGTTGATTTATATCTATGCGTCCATATTAATGCAGCAACAGCAACAACAGCTAATGGATTTGAGTGCTTATATAAACACAATGCAACTTTGAGCAATTTGATTTGCGATAACGTATGTAATTCAACAGGGCAAAGAAATCGAGGGGCTAAACAGCGTACTGATTTGCACGTTCTAAATAGCTCAAAAATGGAAGCTGTATTATTGGAGATGTGTTTTATCTCTAATGTAGATGATTTGCAATATGTACTTGATGATGCATTAAGAAATAAAGCTACAGACGCTGTCGTAAATGCAATCGTAACACACTTTAAATACGAAGTTGCTCCTACAAGTAATAATATTATTCCTATTAATAAAGAAGAAACTCGTACACAAATTGTAGCCAAAACTACTAGTACCATAGCTAAAATGAAGACTTGGGCAAAAACCAAAGGAGCTACACAAACATTTATTGATAATGCTGATACATATTTTGTGGTATGTAATGTACTTGGAATAAATGCAACTATAGCGTATGCTCAATATGGATATGAAAGTGGGTTTGGGAAGCATACAGGGGTAGTTGATGAAAGTTTTTGTAATCCCTGTGGACTAAAAACCAACATCGGTGGAGATTGCAAAGACCCTAACGCCCACCAAAGGTTTCTGAATTGGAAAGAAGGTATCATGGCACACGTCGACCATATCGCATTGTATGCAGGGCTTCCGAATTATCCAAAAGAAACTACTTTCGACCCTAGACATTTTCAATATCTTTATGGATTAGGAGCAACTATTGAAGATTTATCCAATTCTTGGTGTCCTTCAAATCCTGACTATGCCAATAAACTTCTAAGTTTTGTTGCTGAAATTGAAAATACTTTAGTGGAAGATGAACCAAATCCGACAATTGAAATTGCGCTAGACGGAATAATAAAAAAAGTGGAAGCTATAAACATTGGAGGTCACAATTTTGTAAAACTTAGAGATTTAGCATGCGATAAAATTAAAATTGATTATGATAAAATACCAATAGTGACCATTATATAACAATAAAATCCCCCCCAAAAAACTAAATTGTTTTGGGGGGGATTATTATGTTATATGTTTAACCAGTCGGCAAGCTTAGCAAAACAAAGTTTTCTATTTCTCATTTTACCTCCATGCCATTTTAATACTTTCCAAAGATTTGACGCTAAAATAAAATTATCTTTGGAAGCTTCTTCAACGCTGTTATATACTGCAACAATTTCACCAGTATAGTAATCTAACTGTACAACTCTAGTTCTCTTCATCTTTCCAAACCTCTAATAAAGTTGTATCTAGTTTTTCTAAGCTTGTAATTTTCACATTCCCGTTGATGATAGTTACTATATATTTTTCGCTTTCATCAATTTCAATTATTTGGTTGTTCACTTCAATTCTCATATATTCCCTCCAAATCCTCCCCCCAAACTAGGGGGGTAATTAATATTTAAAATGGTAAATCAAAATCATCTTCACCATCACCAACAATCATATTCACCTTAGCCTGAACTTCTCCTGGGACAAATGGCGTTTGTTGTGGCTGGAATGAAGCACTATTATTAGATACTTCATTGGCTTGAGATGATGCCTTACTCTCTGCAAAATGTTGCTCCTCAATAACAACTTTTGGTGTTATACGTTTAACGTTTTGTTGGTCTGTCCAATTATCCATTTGCAGTTTTCCAACAACAGAAACCAGCTGACCTTTTCTAAAATATTTACTAGCAAACTCACCAGCTTTACCAAACGCTACACATTCAATAAAATCTACATCTGGCTCACCTTGCTTTGCAAACTGTCTTCTAACTGCAAGCCCGTATTTTGTAACTGCAACAGGTTGTGCCGATTGTGAATATTTAATTTCTGGTTCTCTTGTTAAACGTCCCATCAAAATAATTTTATTCATAAGAACTTTTCCTCCTATCGTCCCACCCTCCCAACCTTAAATATACTTCTTAATCTTTGACTTCACTAAATCGCAACTGCTTGTTTCTCATTTTCCCACCTTTTTTTAGTGTTCGGCTCAAGTTTGTTTTGTCTAGTGAGTTCTTTTCAGCAGCAATTGTGATTGATGGATACACTTCGAGTATTTCTCCTGTGTAGAAGTCTAGCTTAGCAATTTTTTTCCCGTTGAAACTTTTTCTTTTGAAAGTTAGTTTAGGTTCTACATAATTTGTTATTTTTTCAAATTCATCACATCTAACAAATCTAAGCTTTTTTTGGTACATAATGCCACCGTTTGATTTTAAAACTATTCGCAAGTACTGTTCTGTAATATAATTATCTTGTGCAGCATCTCTAATTGTTAGATACTCCTCAATTACCTCACCAGTTTTATAGTCCAATTGTATAACCCCTATTTCTTTAGGCATAACTACCTCCTCCTTGGTGCTTAACAAGTCTATGTATGAACTCACGTCCAACCTCTGTCCATACCATACTATGATAAGTTTTCCCATCGGAAATGTGGGTACGATACTTAACATAGCCTTTCCCATCGTAGCAAGCATACAACGCCCACACATTGCCCTTTTTGTATTGAACACCTGCTTTAGCCAAAAACTTATTTAACCAAATTGCAGTTGTTCCAAGTTCTTTAGCAATAACCGAAATTGTTATTTCGCTGCTAGTATCTAATACAGCGTCATAATGTTCAATTTTTGGTTTATTTATTTCGATTTCAGCTAAAAGTTTTTGTTGCTCCTGCTTGATGAGACGTTGTTCTTTGGCGTACTTTTCAGCTCTTAGAATTCTGTCATCAATTTCCCAACTGTCTTTCTTCAGTTCGGAAAGTTCTTTTTCAACTTGCAGGAAGTATTGCCTAACTTGCTTCCCGATATCTGACCTTTGTAGCATAGCAATTTCTTTTGCCATACTGATAGTTAGGCAGTGGTCAAAATAAGTAGTTTCGTTCCCTTGAGCTGTTAGTCTTTTTTGACTAATAGCTATAAAGTCTGTATTTTCAATAAATCCGTATTCTGTCATACGTTCAAACCACTTTGTATATTGCGTCCCAACTTCCAAAGCCTCGTGTAATTCTCTACCACTCACCGTAGCATCGTCATGTACTTTCACTAATTCCATTTTTTCTCCTCCTGTATTTGCTACCCCCCAAAATTTGAGGGGTATGTAATTTATCCTAGTAGCAATTGCATCAAGTCAGCTTCTTCTTGATTAGCTATAACTTGACGTATACTTTCATTTGGCAATGCTACAGCCATGGCCATTTTTGACACCCTGCTAGTAATTCTGGTGTCGTGTTTCAAGTCGTGAGGGTGTGAGTTACTAGTAAAGATTGTAATCTTCTTGCTAGTCATTCGCTTGTCTAATATTGCAAATAACGTTTCGCTAGCCCAGCTAGTGATGTTTTCTGTTCCGATGTCGTCAAGTATCAGTACTTCAACATCTTTTATAGCTTCTAACAATCCAGATGCTCCCCCAGTGTTAAAACTGTTTTTAATCTCTTGCAGTAAATCAACAGTAGTTAAAAACCTAACTTGGGCTTGATATCTACTCATAAGAGCGTTACCAACAGCAATTGCAAGCATTGTTTTCCCGCTCCCCTTTTCAGTGCTGTAAAAATATAAGCCTTTTCCAAGTGATTTTACAGCGCTGAACTTCTCAACATACTTAATCGCTGTATTTTTAGCACTCTTGGCAATGTTTGCATTATCCCCAGTGTATAGATTTGCGTCAAAATCGCTAACCTTAACACCTGCAAACTCGACAGGAATAAATGCTTTTTTAAGCCTATTACGAGCTATTAACTGTAGTGTACAATCGCAGTTGCGAGCATACATTTTGCCATCAATGATTGTTACAACAATGCCATCATCACAACCATGATGACAACAGCTAGAAGTCACATTCAAGTTCTTTGATTTCTCCTGCAGAGAGTAATTGTCTTTGTAACAGTTCTCCTGTTGAGACTGTATACGCTGGAGTACTGTTGATATTTCTTCCATTTGTTCTACTTGTTTTTTCATAATTTGCCCCCTTGTTTGCTTCACTCTTATTTAATAAAATACCTCTAGCATACTTAGCTTTTTGCTTAATGTTGCTAGATTTTGATAACTCCATTGCGTCCCTTGTTGATTGTTCACCGTGAACTTCTAAGCAGTCCATGATAATTTTTACATCATCAAGTCTAGCTAAGTCCCTCCAAATCTCTTCACACATTATTTGAGCTTTTTTATACTCACCAACATTAACAACATCTTCTTTTGTTGTTTTAGTTTGGTTTACTAATGTTGTTTTAGTTTGGTTTAATAATGGTATAGGTGTTATATTTTTTATAACATCAGTGTTATGATTTTCATTACTAGGTGTTATATTTTTTATAACATCAGTGTTGTGATTTTCATTACTAGGTGTTATATTTTCTGTACCATCAGTGTTATGATTTTCATTACTAGGTATTATATTTTCTGTACCATCAGTGTTATGATTTTCATTATCTACGATTGTGTACCATTTCGTTTTATCAGCCCCAAACTTGTTAAAGTTCCCAGACTTTATTAGTCCTAGCTGTTCCAAATCAGCTAACACTTTTCTGATAGTTTGTACGCCACCTACAGGTACTAACTTTGCCCATGCACTAGCAGTGTTGTAGACCCAATATTCTCCCTCTTGGAAGTTTTTGTGTTGGGATTTGTTGTACCCAACCCATTTTTGGATTTCTGCAAGCATAATTGCTTGTTTTAGTCCTATTTCAAACGCCATTTCAACATCTAGCGTTATTGTTTTCTTTTTCATTACTTTTCCTCCTTTTTTAATCAGAGTGAAGGTTTCCCTCCACCCTGTAAATTTTTTTAAGTGTTTTTTGGAATGCCTTTATCGGCTAACTGTTCGTATCCTTGATAAACAAATTTGTATTCTTCTAGGGTTAAATGTTTTACATTTTTCCCAAACCTAGCCAAGACAGAATTTTCGAGTTTGTCTATGGTGTACCCTTTTAGGGGTACAAGTTTATACAACTCTTGGATATCTTTGTTTGTAACATAGATATCACGAGACTGTACTTCAATTACTTCCCCTGTAGGAGCAATTATTTCACTTGGAGTTGTTGCTTTGTTTTTATCAAGATATCCAAGTGCTAGCCCAACAACCTTCCTAACCACTTCAGCATCAAAGTTATTAGCTATCCAAATTAAGTATTGTGCATCACGTTGATATACTTCTTGGATTGTTGCGTTATTATGTTTTTTCAATTTCCCATTGCTTAGTTCTTCAAGCGTTAGAGATATTGCTTCTTCAGGAGCAATATCAGGAGCAATAGGAGTTGGAGTTTCCACGGCAGGCAAATCAAAAGAAGTGTCGTAATCTCCAAATTCTTCTTTCTCGTATAACCCACTTAGCTCCTCAGGAAAAGCGTCCCTTAAGGCTCTTGATACAGCAACTTTATTTATCATAAACGCTGGTTTAGTTTTCCAAAGAGCTTTACCGTTGTTGTACTCTTCCAAAGGTACACTAACAAACTCTTTGTATTCTCTGTCCTTTCTGTAAACTTCGCACCAACCACCGACTAATGTTTCAGACGGAAGCTTACAAATGCCTTCACGTTGTTGCAAATCGCCATCGTTTCCGATAACAACAATCCCACTTTTTTTACCTGCATATTGTGGGTGGCTTCCAGCACGTTTAAGAATAACGTCCTTAGATACCACAATTTGTGCAGGTGAAGAAGCACCCATCTTGATTAAATAACATTCCTTTAAAAAAGGATTTAATCCCCTAGCTTGACAAAGCTTAGCAAATAATATAAATTCGCCCTCACTTACTTGTTGTCCGTTTGTAAGATACTGTTGGACAGCCTCTTGAGTAAGTGTTATTTCTGCACCATCGACGCTTTTGTACTTGATTATTTCGTTCATTTTCATTTTATCCTCCTACGATGCTACTTCTGTAGCCAAATCATTAAGAAGTTCCTCAAGCTCGCAATAAGCAAGCTCAAGTTCTTCTATTATTTTTTCTACTGCCTCAAAGTGTAGTTCGTTACAAACGTTTTTTATTTCACGTTTGTAACATCGTATACCATGATATCTAATTGCCATGTTTTCACTCCCCTTTTTTGTTTTCATTTAATGTATATTCCCCGATGGTAAAAATTAGGGGGTGAAAATTTTTAGGAAAAGTCTTGCAATTATGTTTCAAATGTGATATTATCAAACCACTATAATTTGATAAACCACTCTCGGTATGCTCCACACATACCAAGTTGAAAACTAACTACAAAATATCCCACAACTCTTGTATATCATTAGAGATACGTTTATATATCTCTGATATACGAGGGTTGTTTGTCGTTACTTCTGCTAATTCCTCTTCCTCCTCTAATTTAAAATCAGGGAAAAGTACATTTTTAACTGCACTCCCCAAAATTAATTCAGCCAAGAAGAAAAATTTCTTTCTCTTCTTAAGCTCCCTTTTCTTTTGTAGCTTCATCTTTTTCCTCCTCTAGTAAAGCTAGGACTTTCCTAACTTTACCATTTTGTAAATCTTCTACAGCTCTTCTGACTGCCAAAGCCGTTAATGTGCTTTGAATAATGAAGAGCTGTAGAAGAATGTATTTAGTTTCCATTCTCATTTCCTTTCTAGATTAATTCCTAGTTTCATACAACCAAAATTTAGAAAAAGTTTTGGCAAAAACTGTATAAAACTTTGAGATTTTACCTATCCTCTCAAGTGGACACCCTTTAACCTGTTTAATAACTTGAGTAATCCTGCAATATTCCTTGCAGGTGGAGAATAACAGTTCCCTGCTGGATTTGTTTACAGTCTATATCCAAAGACTGCCTATTCAATTACCCAAAGCGTGTTGGGGAACTTGTTTAACGTCTGTGTTCAAAGACGGTTTATAATTACCTATTGGTTAGCTAAGTTAGAAAAATTTTTACGATAGCTGTTGGTTTAAGTTTCAATACCTGTGCTAATTTTGCAATTTCACTTGCACTGAATTCGCGCTGACCTCTTTCTTTACGAGCATATGAAACTTCACAAATTCCAATCATTTGAGCTAGAGCTGATTGAGAAAGTCCTCTTCTTAAACGTAACTCTCTTAAATCATTCTTCACTTTAACACCTCCTTTCTTAACCGTTTGGTTAGTGGTGTAAGTACAATATACCATACCGATTGGTTAGTGTCAATAGAAAAATATAAAAAAGGTTATTTTTTTTACACTAACGGTTATTTTTGTTACAATTAGAGTAACTATTGTTATTTAGAGTTAAAAAATTAATGAGATAAGGGGGGATTGAAAATGGAAAAGTCAATAGGGTACAGGATTAATACATTATTAGAAGAATATGATATGACACAAAGAGAACTAGCGAAAAGGATAGGCGTAACAGAAGTAACTATCGGAAGATATATCAAAGATACTAGACAGCCTAAAAGTGATATACTAGCAACTATTGCAAAAGAGTTTAATGTTCCGTTGGAATATTTTTTTAATTCTTCACCTCGAATTGATACAGGAAAATTAATTAATACATCTGGAAAAATGACAAAAGAGGAAATAGCTATTACAAATAATGTTAAAGATTTATCACCAAAAGGTCAGAAGCTAGTTCTTGACTTCATAGATTTAATTAAATCTACTGATGAAAAAGATAGATTGGGTCAAGTGATATCTTAATTTAATTATATATCCCCTTTTGGGGTACATATAAAATTTCTTATAATAAGGAAGAATTACGCTAGAAAAAGGAAAAGGAAAAAGAAAAAGAAATGAAAAAAACATTAGTCGGATTTGGTTTAGGCGTAGCATTTGTATTTATGTCGATATTTTTTGGGGCATTAATATCAGTGGGATTTGGAGGTGACTCGTCGAGTGGCGAAAAAGAAGTTAGCAGTACAAATATTACATCAAGTAAAACTATAGAATATAAAGATAACACCAAAGGTTCACAAAATAACACTATTGTATTTGGAGAAGATTTTGATTTTGAGTTTTATCATGAAGATGCAGGGAAAGTTACATTAAATATGGAGATAATAAGAATGTTTTGGTCTGAAACTGCTGAAGAATATTTTGCACAAAACAGTATAAATCATGAGATACTAGACCCAAACGAAGAGCAATATTTAATTTTAAGATATAATATTAATGTTTTAGATATCGAAAATGATGTTCCGATAAATTTAACTAGTGATGATTTTTATTTTGTAGCAGGTGGGGAAACATTAAGAAAACCCTTTGATGGCGTGCCAAACGAATTAAATGTAAGCGTTTCAGCAGGGGCAGAAGTTGTTGGGAATGTAGCAGGACTACGAAAAATGAATGGATTAGTAACACATATTAAATATGCTCCTAGTGGTAGTGACTCGGAAATTTATTTTAGTGTGTTTAGATAGACCAATTTTTGG
This sequence comes from Epulopiscium sp. Nele67-Bin005, assembly GCA_002007365.1. GTDB lineage: Bacteria > Bacillota > Clostridia > Lachnospirales > Cellulosilyticaceae > Epulopiscium_D. Next base: position 30,749 of record LNZR01000070.1, read on the forward strand.
TAATACTGTAATAAAGAAAGAAAGAGGAAACTTGTGATAGACATAGAATTAATTAAAGCTTTATGTGCCGATGGGAAAATTAAATGGACTGCTCATGTATTAGCTAGATTGCAACAACGTAATATTTTAACACAAGATATTCAATGAACTTGACACTGAAGAAAGACAATTAATAGCAGCTATACAACAATTAAATGAGCAATCAAAAAAAGAAGCTATAAGATATTTATCTTATTTAAGTATGTATCAAGAAGCTTAATTATATATCCCCTTTTGGGGTACATATAAAATAATATAATAAGGAAGGAAGAAGTCATGCAAGTTACTTATTCAAAAACAGCAAGTAAATACGTATCTTCTTTGGATAAGCCTACTAAACTAAGAATAAGGCAAGGGATTGAAGGATTGACTTTTGAACCCCCTAAGGGAGATATAAAATTATTACAAGGGAAAGATAATATTTATCGTCTTAGAATTGGTAAGTATAGAATACTATACTATTATATTGAGTTAGTAGACGGAAATATTGGTTTAAATATTACTCACATAGGTTCACGAGGTGAAATTTATAAATAATAAAGGAGATAAAGCGTATGGCAACAATTACTCAACAAATTATAGAACTACTTGATATTTTACCAGAAGAGGAGCAAACATTAGCATACGAATTTCTAAAACGTATGGTTCTTGCATGGGACCCAGATTTTGTTAAATTGACTCCATTTGAGGAAATACAATTAACTCAAGCTATGCAAAGCGTGGAAGATGGAGAATTATATACTGATGAAGATATAAATTGGGATTAAATAGCTTAGGGGGGGAGTAGGAGAAGGCTATTTATGGTTTATAACTGCATACAAACCTAATTTGGAGAAGTGGGACAAGGAGTTTAAAATTAGAAAGGTGGAAGAATAATGAAATGTTTCTATTGTAAAGGGGAAATTGCTCCTAGTGTAACAAATCATGTAGTTAACTATGATGATTGTATAATAATCATCAAAAATGTTCCATCTTCTTGAAGTTAGAAATATTGTTAGTGGAGTTGCAGTATTTGAATACACAAAAATAGTAGCTTAGGGTGGGGAGTAAAATAATACTCTCTTTTTTGTTGCACAAAATTAGTAAAGGAGAAACTAATGAAAACTATAACAAAAGTAGCAATTTATAGCAGAAAATCAAAATTCACTGGTAAAGGTGATAGTATAGAAAATCAAATAGAACTTTGTAAAATTTATATTAAAAATCACTTTGGAGATGTAGAGGTTTTTGTTTATGAAGATGAGGGGTTTTCAGGGGGGAATACTAATAGACCAGAATTCAAAAGGCTTATAGAAGATGCTAAAGAAAAGAAGTTTGAAGCATTGGTATGTTATAGATTGGATAGAATAAGTCGTAATGTTGCAGATTTTAGTGTATTGATTAAAGAGCTTGAAAGTTACGATATTGATTTTGTAAGTATTAAGGAGCAATTTGACACAACAAGTCCCTTAGGGCGTGCAATGATGCACATATCAGCCGTATTTGCCCAACTCGAGAGAGAAACGATTGCAGAAAGAATAAGAGATAATATGTTAGAGTCAGCAAAAAGTGGGAAATGGCTTGGTGGCATTACGCCAACGGGATTTTGTTCGGTGGAAAAAGTAGAGATAGTCGATGGCAAGGAATATAAATCTTGCTATTTAGTACCAATAGAGGAAGAAGTTAAAAAAGTTCGATTAATTTTTGAGATGTATTTACAATTTGAAAGTTTATCCAAAGTTGAAACCTATCTCCTCAATAATGATATTTTGACAAAAAATAATACTGATTTTAAAAAATTTTCTATTAAGAATATATTAACAAATCCTGTATATTGTATTGCTGATAGTATCATATATGATTATTTTATTAACAATAATTATGCTGTATCCGTGAATAAAGAGAAATTTGATGGTGAAAGTGGGGTGATGGGGTATAATAAAACTAACCAAAAAGCTAAACAACAACGACAACGCAAAGAAAGTGAATGGATTATCAGTGCGGGAGAACATAAAGGAATTATATCATCTCAAGATTGGATTAAAGCCCAAATTTTAATTACTCAAAATCGTTCCACGGTAAGGCGCAACACGTGCAGTAAAGAAGCTTTGTTGTCAGGCATAATAAAGTGTAGTAAGTGTGGAAGTTGTATGCGACCTAAAATGAACAGAATGACTACTGATGGTTCAAGACGAAGTTATTATTATGTGTGTGAGCTTAAGGAACGAAGTAAACGCCAGAAATGCGACCAACAAAACGCCAACGGTATTTATCTTGATGATTTAATTGAAAACTATATTAAGAGTATGAATACTGACAAAAATAAAGTAATTGAAAAACTTCGTGAAAAAACAAAAGATGTTAACCATAAAAAATTGGATAATAAAATTGAAGCTCTCGATAAACAAATAGAACAAAATAATAAAATTATCGATAATTTGCTAAGTACGTTGGAAACTGCTCCTTCTCAAGTGGTAGAAATCATATTACAACGTATAAATGATATCGTAGAACAAAATAATAAAATTAATTTAGCGATAGAAAAAGCTGCTCAAATTGAAAATAAAAATAAAAATTTGGAAGCAAACTTGGAATTTGTGGAAAGTTTAATTCTGTCATTTTCAAAAGCTTATGATACATTAGATTTTGAGACACGAAAACATTATATTAAATGCATAGTTGAAGAGATTGTATATAAATCAAAAGATGATATTGATGTGTACTTTCTTGGAGCTAAAACAAAAAAATGAAGAGAAAAAATGTTGTCACTTAGTAATGATAGCGAACGAAATTCTGATGAGCGTTAGAACTTCTCGTAAACAAAAAAATGAAACTTCTTTGCAATCTCCAATTGGTGTTGATAAAGAAGGCAACGAAATTAGTTTATTAGATGTTTTGTGTGTGGAAGATGATTCTACCTTTGATAAAGTTGATATGGATATTGAAAGCACTAGACTTTACGATAAAATTAAGCAGGTGTTAAAGCCTCGTGAAAAAGAAATTTTACAACTCCGTTATGGATTGAATAATCAAAAAGAAAAAACTCAACGTGAAATTGCTGAAGAAATGGGAATTTCTCGTTCTTATGTATCACGTATAGAAAAAAAAGCTCTAAAAAAACTATTTCAAGAATTAAATAAGTAAAAAAAAACTATTATTCTAAGAAATTTTAGAGTAGTAGTTTTTTTGAATGAAGTGTTCTTTGGTAAGTTTTAATATTTTTAACTTTTTATTTAAATACTAGTCATTAATTGGCACATACAAGCATAAACTAAGGGTAGAGCTAATGTTATTAAAAGGAGTTTTTTGTAATGGTATTCAAAAATTTTCGTTTATTGGTTAATGATGAAGACATCACTAAACGAGATATCAAAAAGATTTGTAAACAAGGGTTATCTTATGTAAAGGATTATGGTATTCAGTGGTATAAAGTTAACAAAACCTTTGAGGAAGACCGATTTTTGTGGCTTTGTTGTGAATATATTAATCCAAAAATCTATAACAAAAATATTTTAGATGGTGACACTAACACTGAATTGAAAAATCCTAGAAAGCCAACTCAAGCAGAACTAAAGGAGCAATTATTTGTGTGCTACGATACTGCTACTCATAAATTATACTTAAATGATTATAAGAAAAAAGGTTTTGTAACGCATTATTTATCTGAAACTTTACAAAAAGATGTTAAAATTGAAAAGTTCAGAGCTGATGCCCAAGATTTTCAAGATACGATGAACGGTGTTCACCACCTACATTTTAATCTAACTAATACTTTTGGCAATGTTTTATGTAATTCGCCATTTGATAAGATAATGGATATTTTTGAGGTAGAAGACCACCCAAGTTATATCTCTGTTGAGTTTAATTATCATGATAAACCAAGTACTCAGGTTTTGGATAAAGTTGCGCTATATGAAAAATGGCAACGTTCTGATAACTTTAAAAAGATAACAGTTATAGGAAGTGATGCTAATAATTTAGTTCATAACTATGATTTTATTGGTATCGTAAAAAATATCAGAATTAGTGTAAAACGTGAGAATGACGGAAGATTTGACCCTGAAGTTGTTAAATCAGAATTTTTAAAGAAAATTAGATAAAAAAACTGCATCTTTAAGGGTGCAGTTTTTAAATTTGTAATAAATTTCTTGGATTTTTATGCAAAAGAATATCTTTTTGTTTGGCACTAGAAACAAATGTATAAATTTCAGTTACGTTTATGGAGCTATGTCCTAACATTTTTTGTATATACCTAATATCAACATCTTGTTCTAAAAGTAGAGTTGCAAAAGAGTGTCTGAACATATGAGGAGTTATATGTTGGGTAATTCCGGCAATATTAGAATATTTCTTTATCATTATGCGTACTGACTGGTCAGATAACATATTTCCCCTATTATTAATAAAATAATAATCTTGATTTTTAATTTGATGATAAAAAGTAAGTTCATAATCTTTTAGAGCATCAAGAACTTTTTGCGTTGCCAAAGTTAAAACCCTTTCTTTTGAACCTTTTCCATTAATTATAATTGTCCCATTTACTAAATCTAAATTATCCTTTTTCAATTCACACAACTCTGAAATACGTATTCCAGTAGCAAATAGTAATTCAAGAATTGCCACATCTCTTACAACAAATTTATCCTCAAAATTATCTTTATAAAAATACATAGTGGTAAATAATTTTTCAAGTATATGTATAGGAATTATTTTAGGAATAAAGGTAGGTTGTCTAAATTTAACTTGAAGGATATGTTTATAATCTTCGGATATAAAATTATTATGCTTTAAATAGGTAAAGAATGCATTTAAGCTCGCCAATTTTCTTTTAACAGTTTTTGGTTTATATTTATAATGTATGTGAGTAATATATTCATTCAATAAAGTATCCTCTATAGCGCTATAATTTTGCGTTTGCATAAAAGTAATAAATTGAAGAATATCGATTTTATAAGCTTTAATAGTCTTATCACTTAACCTCTTATATTCTTTACAAAAATTAATATATTCCTCAGAGTGAGATATCATATTATTCATAGTTATACTCCTTTTTCTTTTATTATATCATATTAAAATGATAAATAAATAAAGGATAATAAATAATTATCTATGAATATCTTTTTGCAGAAAGGATTTATATGAAAATTTTTGTTGGCAAAAGAGAATCTGATATATTAACCTATAATATCTTTAATATAACTATTACAAGATGGGGAAGTAACGATGGGAATAATTATGCATTTGATAATTTAGAAAAATATAAGGACTCTACCTATGTAGATTGGATAACTGAAGTTTTAGATAAGTTAACTAAAAATATAGAAGAGTTTGAACTTCACTTTTATAACCAAGATATTGCTCACAAAGTTATAAAAAAACAACCTAAATATAAATCATATATAAAAAATCTAAATTTAGAAAGTACGATTGACCAATTTAATAATAAAACGGAATGTAGAAAGTGGTTGGGAGATTTTACTAAAGTTATACCTTATCAAAGTTTACTAAAAGAGGAATGTAGTTATTCAAATTTATGTAGATTATTTCCAGAATTTTATCAATTTATTATTCAGGAAAATTACTCTGGTGGAGGAGAAGGGACTTATAAACTTAATAAAGAGACTGAACAAAGTGTACAAGCTAACTTAGAACCAAAGGAGCAATATCTTGTTTCTCCATTTTATGAGGTATCAAATTCTTATAGTACAACCTTATTAGTTAGTAAAGATAATATTTGTATTTTGCCAGTATCTATACAAAATATTATTCCTCATAATAATAAGTTTTATTTTGCTGGAAATACTTTTGCAAATATTCCAACTAATATTAAGGAAAAAATTTATCAACTTTCTAAAATAATAGGAGATAAAATTCGGACTGATAAAAAGTATAGAGGTATTTGTGGCATTGATTTTATAGAAAGTAACGAAGAAATTTTTCCGATTGAAATAAATCCTCGTTACTTAGGGTCATCATATGTTATAAATAAAGCTCTTAATGACTCTAACTTACCTTCTCTTTTTGAATTAAATACTAGATGTTTTGAAAATAAGCTAGATAATGAATTAACATTTAAATTAGAAAATTTATCAATACCATATGAACATCATTATGTGTTTTCATTTAATAATACTAATAATATAGATGGAGAAAAATTTTATGATGGTTATGATGAAATATATTTGGGTAAATATGGAGAATATTTATACCGATATATTACGCATCTTTAGAATTATTTGAGTTAACAGTGATATTTATAGTGGGATTGATATTAACAGCAATATTTTTAAAAGAAATACCCAATTTTTTATTATTACTTTGTAGTTCTTGTTCAGCTTCATTAAGGGGATAGTTCGGTGAGCTATCTCCATTTTCTGCAATATTTTTAGCTTTTGCAACTGCTTCACTTAAATAGTAAGCCCCAGCTAATACCACTAGTCCTTTGTTGAATATTGCTTCTAAGCTTTGAAAAATTTCTACGGGGTTTTCGCTAATGAATGTACTAATTTCAATAAAAGCTGCAATTGGAGAATTATGCATAAGTTGTATTTTGTAGTAGCATTTTTTATCTAAAGCATTATCAATTGCTTGATATAAGGTAGCTATTTTCTCGATTTGAGTATGTTCAATATCAGTTTCAAAGTAAATTGTAGTGGATAAATTTGTACTCCCTAGTAAGCTATTTTGAAGTGCAGATATTTCAGGTGAAAAAATTTCTTTCTGTATATGGTTGAAAGATTGTATTTCTTTTATAACCTTGAAGTATAATTCTTGCTTGAAACTAGGTTTTTCTATAGGAATAAAGTTTATTAATTTACAATAATTTTTAATCATTCTAAATTGGCTATTCTTAATAGTGGCTAATAATCCTTCTTCAAGCAAGTTTTGAATTTCATTAGCATCATTAGAGGCTTGGGTAGCTAATTTTAAAATAATTAGAGGAAAAAAACTTTTTTTCTCGGTATAATAAGCTATTAAATCGGGAATATTTAATAAATATTCTTCTATACTTATTCCTTTTTTAGTAGTAGCAGATGAAATGCTTATCTTTTTATCAGTATTATCTTTGTTAGAAATTAAGTATTGTAACCCTCCAAAAATAAAAGGAATAGTTGGAAACGGAAGTATAACATTTTCCAGTTCTATATTATCAAAAGTTACAAATTCAAAGTTCATTTTTTTAAACTTAGTTGAGTTTATATGACAATTTTTAAAGATAGCATTTTCTAAGTAAAGTGAGTCCCAAATACAATTTTCAAAACTACAATTAATGAATTTACACCCAGTCATAGAAACGGAGTCAAAAGTACAATTTTTAAAATTAGTATCAGTAAAAATGCTTTCATTAAATCTAGTATTATTTAAACATAAATCTTTAAAGTTACCCTCAATAAAATAACAAGAACTAAAGTTAGTATCATTATACATCATTTCTTTTGTCATAGGCAAAGTAATATAAAAGTTACACTTATAAAATATTGAACCTGAAAATCCAGTTTTAGTACACGAGATATTTTCAAAAGTACAGTTTTTGAAGTTTAATTCTCGCAAATTTTTACCTTCAAATTCAAAGTCTTTAGGTATGTTCCCATCTTGGAAAGTTGGCTCAGTTTGAATGCGATAGTATTCTTTATTATTCATATGTTTAGTTAGACGTTTAGTAACATTCTTTATATCATGGGATATAAGTTGTGACATAGGTGTTCCCCTTTCTACAAAAAGATATTCATAGATAATTATTTATTATCCTTTATTTATCCTTTTACTGTTGAGTATATTTTTGATATATATTTTATATAAATACTTATTTTTAGTATGGCTATTTCTCTAAGATATATACCTTTAAGTTAGTTGAGAGTATTATGGTCAAACAATTGTGTTAAAGTATACTAAAGAATATTAATATATAAAATATAATTTTTGTTGTAAGTGTAATAAATTTATTATATCAGTTTTTATTTGCAAATTCTACATTTTTTTACACGCAAAAAAGACGCACCATAATAGTACGTCTTTTTCTGAATGTTTGTTAATATTCGCAGAAACTAGAGCATGCTGTATCAAATTCATTAGTAGCCTCAAAACCTGCAACATCTACAGATTGAGCGTGGCATTTGCAACCTTCATTGTGTGAACAATTTGTAGCCTGACAGCTAATTTCTGTTTCAGGTACAGCATTTTCAGAATGATTAGTTGCGCCATGACCTTCTAAGAAGTTTGTACAACACGTTGCGTCCGTTGAATGTGCATTGTTACCAGCTACGTCAATGCTATTTAAGCCACATAGACTGCTACAATTATGAGCACAATTACTAACACTACAGTTTAAGTTTGGCATACTCTATTCCCCTTTCGGAATAAAATTATTTACATCCACAATCAGTTGAAGAAGAGTTTGTTGCACTGTTGTTCCCACAGTTTTTTGCTCCGTTGTTTGCTTTGTTGTTTGATTTTTTAGCCATGATCTTCACCTCATATAAATTTGTTTTGTTACTACAACTTGTAGTACACTAGTAGTATGCCACGCTTTCAAAAAAATATTTATAAAATTTACTGTTATTTTATACCATCATCATCATGCCTGCCAAAATTCCAAAAACGGTAGCTACACTAGTCATTCTTCCGTTCCAAATGTGCCTTGCTTCGGGAACTAATTCATCGCATACAATATATAAAATTATACCTGCTGTAAGTCCCAAAGAGATTGCGATAAAAGAAGTTGTAATTTGGCTTAGCACATATCCACCAATTGCTCCAACGCCCATAACTGCACCAAGTACAATTGGAATTTGTAGCAAAAATCGTTTTCTTACACCTGCTTCTTTTAGTGGAATAGCGATTGCAATTGCTTCTGGGATACTATGTAGACATACGATTATTGCGAAATTTGTAATTGTTTCTATAGAACCATTAGCAAGGGCCCCAATGGCAAAACCTTCTGGTATGTTGTGTATTGCAATTCCCATCAAAAGCGCCATTCCTGTTTGCATATTTTTGTTTCCATTAATATGAAGACCTTTTTCGATTAAATATGTGACTTTGTTTAAGGATAAGCCAATTCCTATTCCTAACGTGACCCCAAAAAATACAAATAAATTTTGGTTTAAACTTAGTGCATTTGGTAATACATCAAAGCAAATTAGTGCAATCATAATTCCAGATGTTGCGCCAAATAACATTCCCATTATTCGTTTATCTTGAATTTTAAATATGTATAATAAGATAATTCCAATTGCCACTCCTAATCCTTCAGCCAAAAACGCTATACTAAAAGCAAATATTGCTCCCATTTTGTTACCTCCTAATTCAAAGTTATGTACTTATTTTATTGAAGCTTGTACGTATTTAGAACACAAAAAATCCCCCTTAAATAAAAAGGGAGATTAAAAAATTATTCTGCTGTAGCTTGTTTTAGTTTTTCTGTTTGGTCAACTGTTGTTAAAGTTGAGATAATTTCTTCGATATCACCATCTAAAATCTGGTCAAGTTTGTGGAGAGTAAGCCCAACACGGTGGTCAGTAACTCGTCCTTGAGGGAAGTTATACGTACGAATACGCTCACTCCTATCTCCTGTTCCGATTTGACTTCTTTTTTCAGCAGCCATTTCAGAATGTTGTTTTTCAAGTTCCATTTCATAAAGTTTTGCACGAAGAACTTTCATAGCTTTATCTTTGTTTTTAAGTTGAGATTTTTCGTCTTGGCAAGATACAACAATTCCTGTTGGCATATGAGTTAGTCTAACTGCTGAGTCTGTTGTATTTACACTTTGCCCACCGTTTCCTGATGAACGGAATACATCTACTCGGATATCACTTGCATTAATTTCAACGTCAACTTCTTCAGCTTCAGGAAGGACAGCTACTGTTACAGTTGAGGTATGAATACGTCCACCACTTTCTGTAGTTGGGATACGTTGTACACGGTGAACTCCACTTTCATATTTAAGTTTTGAGTAAACCCCTTCACCTTTTATCATAAAAATTACTTCTTTAAATCCACCAATTCCATTTTCGTTGATGTCCATAAGCTCACTTTTCCAGCGACTACGCTCAGAAAAACGATTATACATTCTATATAAATCTGCTGCAAATAAAGCGGCCTCATCTCCACCAGCTCCCCCACGAATTTCTACGATAACATTTTTCATATCGTTAGGGTCTTTTGGTAAAAGGAGTAATTTAAGTTCACTCTCTAAAGGTTCAACTTTCTTTTTGTTATCAGATAGTTCCTCTTTTACAAGGTCTCTAAAATCATCATCTAATTGATCATCTAACATTGATAGTGATTCTTCAATTGCTTCTAATGTAGATTTATATTCTTTATATTTTTCAACAATAGGCTCTAAGTCACTATGTTCTTTCATAAGTTTTCGCCACATTTCTTGGTTGGCAATTACTGCTGGGTCACTAATTTTTGTGCTAATATTTTCAAACTTTACAATTAATTCGTCTAATTGAGCAAACATTTTTACTCCACCTCATCTTTTAATTTTTGTATTTTTGTTAGTTATATGTTCCGTATCTGTAGGCTATTTGGGAGTATAGCCAAAATTTTTTTGTTTTATACATATAAAAATTTATAATTTATATGCAATTACAACTCTATCTTTTCTTGCTAAGTCTTTAATGACTTCTACATGGCTATAGCCTTCATTTTCAAGGATTTCACGTACAGTAATCCCTTGGTTATAACCTATTTCAAATGCAATAAATCCTCCACGCTTTAAATAAGTTTTTGCTTGTTTTGAAATATCTCTATAAAATTTCAGCCCGTCTCCTTCATCAGTAAGTGCAAGGCGTGGTTCACATTCAAGAACTTCACGCTCTAGTGTAGCATGGTCTTCGATAGAAATATAAGGGGGGTTAGATATTACAAAGTCATACACTTTTCCGTTTTTTACGTTTTCAAATAAATCACTTTCGATAAATTTTATTTTTTCGTTACAATTATAAGTTTTGCAATTTTTTTGGGCTACTTCAAGAGCTTTTGGTGACACATCTATACTTGTCATTTTTAAGTTTTGTACATAATATACAAGTGAGATTGCGATACAGCCAGACCCTGTTCCAATTTCAATTCCTTCTATAGGTTGCTTTTTCTTATTTATTAATTTAATTGTTTTTTCAACCAAAATTTCTGTATCTTGCCTTGGTATTAGAACTCTTTCATCTACATAAAAATCAAGCCCCATAAAACTTTGTTCAGATGTTATATATTGAAGTGGAATTCCTTGGGTTCTTTTGGCAATAAGATACATAAAAGAGGCTTTTAAGTGTTCTGCAGCTATTTGTTCTTGTGATAATAAAAGTTGTGTTACATCACATTCAAGAAGAGATAAAATAAGTAATCTTGCGTCAATTTTTGCATCACGTATTCCAAACTCTTTAAGTATTTGTTCCCCTTGCTTAACTAATTCTCTAATCGTTATATTAGTCGAACTCATATTTTAATACTCCTTTTGTTGCCATAATAGCTACTTCTATTTGCGCATCATCTGGTTCAAGTGTTGTAAAAGTCTTTTGTAACCACATTCCAGGCTTACTTAGGAAGTTTGCTATTTGACTATTATTTTTTATTCTTGCCCATCTAATAAATTCATAAGATATCCCAGATATTACTGGCATTAGAGCTATTCTTAAAATTGTTTTGTGGAATAAATTGTTGGTAGTAAACACGCTAAATATCAAAATGCTAACTACCATCACTATAAATAAAAAGCTAGTTCCACAACTTTTATGAAGTCTTGAGCATTGTTTTACGTTTTCTATAGTAAGTTCCTTGCCAGCTTCTAGGCAATTTATAGTTTTATGTTCAGCTCCATGATACTCAAAAGTTCGGCCAATATCTTCGATATTACTTACTAATTTCATGTATCCTAAAAATATAAAAATTCTTAATGCGCCTTCGATTATGTTTAGTATAAACATAGATGGGACTATATTTTTAAAAATTTGGCTTATCCACATAGGTAAAAGCATAAAAATTATTAGAGAAAATAAAAATGATAATATCATAGTAGTTGTTACTATAGCTTTTTCACCAAATTTTTGGGTAAGAAATTGTTCAAATTTACTTTCTTCTTCTTCAAAAAAATCTGCAGAATAAGAAAGAGTTTTGCTTCCTAGAATTATGGATTCAATAAAAACAACTATTCCTCTTAATATAGGTAGTCCAAAAATCTTATGTTTATGAATAAAACTTTTGCATTTGTTAACTTTTACATCAATAGTATTGTCACTTTTTCTGATGGCAACGGCATAATGAGTCTTACTTTTCATCATAACACCTTCAACTACAGCTTGACCCCCAATATCAATCATGTGAAACTCCTATATAAAATTATAAACAAAAAAGAGGTGAGAGCAACCTCAACCCCTTTGTTCGCTCTATATTAAGCGTTGTATTTTTTATTAAATTTATCAATTCTACCTTTAGCTTGAGCAGCTCTTTGTTTTCCTGTGTAGAATGGGTGACATTGAGAACATACCTCAACTCTAATTGCATCTTTTGTAGAACGAGTTTGAAAACTGTGTCCACAGTTACAGCTAATTGTTAATTCTTCATATGTTGGTTGAATTTCTTTATTCATGTGTCTTTATCGTTGCCAAAATAAACTACTGGCAACTACCTCCTTTATCGTTATTTGGTTTTTAGTTTAGCTTTTTTAATTGATGTTAAATCCAATTACCTAAATGGTATTTTACCACAACAATTTGTACAATACAAGCCTAACTTTTACCTTTAATTTGTTCTATAAACATTTTGTTAGTTTCACATTTGCTCATTATGCTGATTAAATTTTCTGTAACTTCTGATGGGTTACCTTTATGAAGGTCATTTCTTATCTTAAATGTGGCTGCCATCTCATCAACATTTAGTAGTAAATCATCTCTTCTTGTACCTGATTTGTAAATATCAATTGCAGGGAAAATTCTTCTTTCTGATAATGACCTATCAAGAACAAGCTCCATATTTCCTGTTCCTTTAAATTCTTCAAAAATAACTTCGTCCATCTTGCTACCTGTATCAACTAGTGCTGTTCCTAAAATTGTGAGGCTTCCACCGTTTTCGATTTTTCTGGCTGCTCCAAAAAATTTCTTTGGCATATGAAGGGCTGCTGGGTCAAGACCTCCTGATAAAGTTCTTCCACTAGGAGCAGTTGTTAGGTTGTAGGCTCTTGTCATACGAGTGATGCTATCTAATAAAATTATTAGGTCTTTTCCGTGTTCAACCATTCGTTTAGCACGTTCTAAAACCATCTCAGCAACTTGTTTATGGTGTTCTGGTGGCTCATCAAACGTCGAAGCTATTACTTGAACATCACAACCACGAATGCTCCTTCTAATATCAGTTACTTCTTCTGGTCTTTCATCAATTAATAAAATAATTAATGACACATCAGGGTGATTTTGTGTAATAGCGTTTGCGATATGTTTTAGAAGACTAGTTTTCCCAACTTTAGGAGGAGCAACTATAAGTCCTCTTTGCCCTCTACCAATTGGTGCAATAATATCTATTATTCTTGTTGATAAAATGCTTTTATTAAATTCTAGGCTTAATCTTTCTCGTGGGAAAACTGGAGTTAGATTTTCAAAATTTGGTCTTGTTCTTGCAAAGTCTGGCTTGTCCTTATTTACAGTTTGTACATAAAGTAGCGCACCAGCTCTTTCCCCTTCACGAGTTTTTCTAATGTTCCCCTCAATCCAATCCCCAGTTTTTAAGTTAAATCGTTTAATTTGAGAGATTGAAACGTAGATATCGTTATCTCCTCTCATAAAATTTTCCGAACGTAAAAATCCATACCCATCTGGCATAATTTCCAAAATTCCAGCCCCAATAATTGGAGGATAATCTTTGTGGTCACCTTCAATGTTTGGTACTTCATACATATCTAATTCAGCAGGTGTAGTTGGACTTGTTTTATATGATGATTGTTGATATGATGTATTTTTAGATTTTTCCTCATTAGATTTATGTCCTAAAACAAGTTCCGTAAGTTCAGCTTTTTTGAGTGTGGTAAAATTTTTCAGCCCCTGTTCCTTTGCCATTTGCCTAAGTTGGGCAAGTGTCATGTTTGTAATTGTTTCCATTAACGTTAAAGCTCCTTATTATATATTTGATTTGTTGATACTCTCTAAAGCGATAACTCCTGTTCTTGCACTTTCTAAAATGTTAAACGGACGTAACTTTTCTATAAATTGATCGATATTATCTTTGCTACTACAGAGTTGAAAAATAACTGCATTATTATTAATATCTACCACTTTAACGCTATAATCTTCAGTAAAAATTTTGATTTTTTGGCTGAGTATTTCCGAATTTTCCACTTTAATTAGCGCAAGCTCACGAACAACATCTGTTTTACTATCTAGTAGAGTAACTTCTTTTATATCGACCAATTTTTCAACTTGCTTTTGAATTTGGGCAATTTCTTCTTCTTTTTGTGTCACAGAAATAGTAATACGAGATACGTTAGGCTCGTGTGTTTCTTCCCCAGTTAAACTATTCATGCTAAAGCCACGTCTGCTAAAAAGTCCAGCAATTCTTGCTACAATCCCATAATTATTATCAACTAAAACAGATAAAATAGTTGGTTTCATTAATTTTCTCCTTTTACAAGTTATTTTTTCTTCACTTTTATTGTACCACTTTTTGGGAAGTTTTCAAGTCATGTACATATTTTGTTTGTCCATCTATTAAAGTATAGCCAAAATTTTATTTTATACACACCAAATAAAAATTTTTCTCAAAAACTTTTTTCCTTTATTATCCAATAAAAAATTGGTGTTCCAACTTTTATAACGAAATTTAAACTATAAATTAATAAACTTTTTTAAAATAATTGTATAGTTCACTCATTATTGATAATTGTACAACTGTATGTTATACTAATAATTGACAGGGGTTAATTTTTTAAATTACATAATAAATAGTAAGGAGAATGCATATGAACAAAAGAAGTTTTTTATTAGGATTATTGGGGAGTAGTCTATTGTTTTCATCACCAGAAAAAATAAGGGCAGAAGAAATTCATACATTTAATGGAACGGTTTCAGTAAATAGTACGATACTTGATTTAAAAAGTACGCCTCTTATGAAAGATGATAGAAGCTATTACCCTTTTAGAGAAATACTTGAAGAACTTGACTACAATATTTCTTACTCACTTGACACAAGAACGATTACAGCTATTAAAGGCGATGAAAAGCTCGAATTTATAGCAGGCAACACATCATTTAAATTGAATGGACAAACTCATCAATTTACAACGGGAACACCATTTATTCATACAGATGATTTAACTTATATACCAATTAGAGATATTTTTGAGAGTTTGGGGTATGAGGTAGGGTACACTTTGGCAACGCAAACGATTACGTTAGATACGGTTGGTGAGCCACTACCTCCAGCTATAGTTTTAGATGAGGCTGAAGAACTTCCACCCTCAATTTCTATAGATAAAGATGAGGAGCAAATTAAACAATTTACACAAGAAGTTTTGGATTTGGTTAATGCTGAGCGAAAAAAAGCAGGATTATCAGAATTAAAATCTATTGATACATTATCGGAGGTTGCTCAGCTAAGAGCCGAGGAATTGCACGAAGTTTTCTCACATACAAGACCTGATGGAAGCACTTGTTTTACTGCTCTTGATGAGGCAAAGATGTTCATGTCTTCTCTTCTGTCCGTGTCTGTGACCAGTGTATCCGTGGCAGGAAGGCCTCATTGGAGGAGTTACAGACGGTCCACTCGGAAGCTCACGTCCTGCTGTACGGAACCAACCCACTGCGACAGAAACTAGACTGTAAGACAAACAACAACACATGAATACACAAAAACACTTCACAAATTTAAGCTGATCTGCTGTAGCACTTTAGATTTCTAGGCAATCAGACTTCCAGACGTGCTTTCGTCCACCTGCTTAATCTTAATTACTCTAAATAAAATGTGAGCGCACTAAAATGGAAAGGATCGAGTGTTGACTTAGAAAGAAATACTTAGGTCTCACGATATTTTACACACTGGTTATACACACAGTCAGCCAAAGATTTAATGCACAGGGGCAGTGCTATACATGCTGTACAATCTGTGTACATGTACTCATGCAACAAACAAGCA
>LNZR01000071.1 GCA_002007365.1 Epulopiscium sp. Nele67-Bin005
AAAATTTTCAATGTGGATAACCTTTATCTATAGACATAAAATAAGCTATAGCTAGGAGGAAATCTACATGGCGATAAACAAAGTAGAAATTTGTGGGGTAAATACAGCAAAACTCCCTATTTTGACTAATCAACAAAAGGAGCAACTGTTTAAGCTAATCGAAGAAGGTGACCATAGTGCAAGAGAAGAATATATCTATGGAAATTTAAGACTAGTGTTAAGTGTTATTCAAAGGTTCAACAATAGAGGAGAACATGTAGATGATTTATTTCAAGTAGGTTGCATAGGATTAATTAAGGCGATTGATAATTTTGATGTTACTCAAAACGTTAAGTTTTCGACATATGCCGTGCCTATGATTATCGGGGAAATTAGAAGATATTTAAGAGATAATAATGCGATTAGGGTAAGCCGTTCGTTGAGGGACACAGCTTATAAGGCACTTCAAGTTAAAGAAAAACTTACTCGTCAAAATTCAAAAGAACCAGCTATCGAAGAGATTGCTCAGGTGTTAGAAATTCCCAAAGAAGATATCGTATTTGCACTAGATGCTATTCAAGACCCAATTTCATTATTTGAGCCAGTTTACCATGATGAGAGTGATACTTTATACATCATGGATCAGGTGAGTGATGAAAAAAGTCATGATGATATTTGGCTGGAGAATATAGCTCTAAAAGAAGCTATGAAACGCCTAAACGATAGAGAAAAACATATTTTAACATTGCGCTTTTTTGCTGGAAAAACTCAGATGGAAGTTGCAGATGAAATTGGTATTTCGCAGGCTCAAGTTTCACGCCTAGAAAAAACTGCCTTAAAACATATGAAAAAGTATATTTAATAGAGAGAAAGAATATAGTATTAGAAAAACATTTTTTTGAGGGGGTTCATATGAGAATTGGCGATATGAAACACAAAGAGGTAATTAATACTATTGATGGTTCACGACTTGGGTATGTGTGTGACGTTGAAATTGATTGGACTACAGGACGTGTTAAAACCTTAATTATTCCAGGGCCTAGCAAAATGATGGGTCTTTTTGGAAGAGAGCTTGAGTACGTTGTACCTTGGTCAAATATTAAAAAAGTTGGGGAAGATATAATTTTAGTGGAATTAGCGACTGAAGAATTTTTGCAAGAAGCTAAGTTTTAAAGGCAAAAATTTATATACTTAATAGACAAAAGTTAAAAATATATTTTGGGAGAAATATTAATGCTAGTTTTAAATACTAAAATAATTAGAAAAGATAAGGAGTTAAATTATAACTCTTTATCTTTTTTTTATTCCCAAAAAGAATGGTCTAATGAACGATATTGAATAGCTTGAGCAATATGGCTATCTTGGATTATATCAAAGTCTTCTATATCAGCTATTGTCCTTGAGAGTTTGAGAATTTTGTGGTAGCTACGCATACTGTGAGGAGAAGTTTCAAACCAAGTATTTAACAGCATTTCGGCAGTTTTTGTGAGGGTACAAAATTCATTAATTTCTACAGCTGACATATGGCTATTATAAAAGTTAGACTTATGTTTAAATCTATGTCGTTGTCGTTCATTTCCGATTTGTAGGGACTCAATCATTTCGTGGGTAGATAGAGATTTTTTTTGCTGTAGTTGCAAGCTATTAACAGCTTTAGTTTCAATGTGCAAATCAATTCTATCAAGTAACGGACCAGATAATTTTTGCAAATATTTTTTTACAAGTGGCATACTACAATTGCATTTTCTTGTGTCTGGGTAATATCCACAAGGGCAGGGGTTAGTTGATGCGATTAATAAAAAATCTGCTGGGTATGTTACATTTTGTTGGGCCCTAGAAATTGTAATATTTTTGCTTTCTAAAGGTTGGCGCAAAATTTCCAAAGTTTTTTTGTTAAACTCTAGCAGTTCGTCCAAAAATAATATCCCCAAATGCGACAAAGTAATTTCACCTGGTTTTGGGTTTGAACCTCCTCCACATAAGGCTTGCGCTGTAATTGTATGGTGTGGTGAGCGAAATGGCCGGTTAGTTAAAAGTTCATTTTGAGGAGCTAAATCTGCCAAACTATAAATTTGTGTAAGTTCGATTGCTTCTTCTAATGAAAGGGGAGGAAATAATGCTGGGAAACTTCTTGATAATAGCGTTTTTCCAGAACCAGGAGGTCCAATTAATAATACATTATGATTTCCACAAGCAGCAGTTAGCAAGGCGTGTTTGGCGCACTCTTGTCCGTAAATATGCATAAAATCAGGGTAATCTGCTTGTTTTAATTGTAAATTTTCGATATATTGATTTTCTTCAAGGGGAGAACCTTGGCTAAAAAATTTAACAATGTCTAATAAATTATCGGCATATAAAATATTTTTGGAGTTTAGTGCAGATAGTTGAGGTTTGGCACTGCTTGGTACAATAAAATAATGCTCATTAAGGTGCGGCAAATTATATAGCGTACATAAAATAGGAAATAACTGCTTAAATGAACGCAATTTTCCGTCTAAGGCAAGCTCACCAAAACATATAAAATTATTCAGTTTTTCCAGAGGGACAATACCACTACAAGCTAATATTGCGAGGGCAATCGGTAAATCATACAGAGAGCCTTCTTTTTTTACATTTGCAGGAGCTAAATTTACGGTAATTCGGCTAATTGGAAACGTAAAACCACTATTTTTGATAGCGCTTCTAACTCGTTCTTTGGATTCTTTAACGGAAGAGTCAGGAAGCCCAACAATATCAAAAGCTGGAAGCCCATTATTTAGGTCTACTTCTACTTGTATTTCAAGAGGGGATAGACCTTTTAGAGTGTAGTTAATTAATTTACAAAACATAATTTTCCTTTCTTTATATATAACAAATCAAAAATATATTTAAGTTAGAATATCTTATTTAAAAACTCAAAATCTAAAAATCGTGATGAAGTTAAAAAATTGTCCTATGTTTTTAAAGTGACCATTATTTTTATATATAACAAATCAAAAATATATTTAAGTTAGAATATCCTATTTAAAAACTCAAAATCTAAAAATCGTGATGATGTTACAAAATTGTCCTATTTTGGGGAGTGACCAAAAATTTTAGGTTGATAAGATTATAGACTAAATTTCTATATTTTAAACAACAACTTTAATTAATTTTAAATATTAGAATATAAATTTTAAATTTAAGGGTTGTTTTTTTTAAATAGATTAGTTAATATTAATAGGTGAAAGCTTACTTTAAATGTTGGCTAAATTTTTCTAAATTAGTAATAATATAACTAAAGTATAAAGTTAGATAGAAAGATATAGGTTTAATTAACTATTTTGTACTAATATTTAATTTTATATTTAGATATAAGTTACAAGAAAATTTACTTTACTTGTTTAAAATATTTTTTAATGGGAAAGCTCTATAAAAATATTTATTAGGAGTGATAAAGTGAGTAAAGTTTTTAGTATCTGGTTTCATGAATTTCCGATGAGTGAGCGACTAAAAATTTCTTTATACAAGCATTTTGGGAGTTGTGAAGCTATTTTTGAAGGAGCAATTTTGCAATATGAGGAGGCTGGGTTAAATTATAAGCAGGCAGATAAACTTTTTAAATATAAAGAGCAGTTAGACAAGGCCAAAAAAATTAATGAATTTATCGAAAAAAATAATATTGATATTATAGAAATAAATGACCCTCTTTACCCTGAGACGCTTAAACAAATAGATGACCCTCCTATATTGTTGTATGGAAAAGGGGATAAAAATCATTTACGAAAACAATATATTTCGGTTGTGGGTTCAAGAAAATGTTCTGATTATGGTTTTAGAATTACCAAAAAACTTTGTATAGATTTGGTTGAGGTTGGATTTGGGATATGTAGTGGAATGGCTGAGGGTATTGATAGCTATGCACATAAGGCGGCTTTATCTGTTGGGGGTTCGACAATTGCAGTTTTTGGAAACGGTATAGATATTTGTTATCCAGTTAAAAATAAAGAAATATATGATAGTATAATTTTTGGAAAGGGGTATATGTTATCCGAATTTGCACCTTCAACTCCAACATATAATTACAATTTTCCAAAAAGAAATAGGATTATTAGTGGGCTTAGTGTGGGGGTTTTGGTAACAGAGGCGGCTTTAGGAAGTGGAACTTTGATAACTGCAAATCGTGCAGAGGATCAAAATAAACAAATATTTGCTGTGCCAGGAAATATTGATAGTAAGATGAGTCAAGGTACGAATGCTTTAATAAAAGATGGGGCAACTTTGGTAAGTTCAATTGATGATATTTTTGAGGAATTGCCCTATTATGTGAAGAAGCAATTAAAAACAATTAAAGAAGATAAATCGGAAGATGTAAGAAAATTACTTGATAAAAACGAAGTTATGGTATATGATGGTTTGAGTTGGCAACCTACAGACAAAGAAGAAATTATTAATAAGTTAGAAATATCAATAGGTGAAATTGATATGGCGTTACTAACTTTAACAATGAAAAGTTTTATTGATAGATTGCCAGCAAACAGATATATAAAGTTAAAATAGTTAATTAGGAGTGATAATTGAGGGGAAATTTGGTTAATCTGATTATTATTTTGAAAATAAATTGGCTTTTGAGAAAATACGATTGCCTGAATTACATTAAATAATTAAAAGAAGGAGAAGCTACTAGACAAAATTTAGAGTTTTGTCCATATTTTGAGTAGCAGAGATATATGGCAAATCATTTAGTAATTGTAGAGTCTGCGGCAAAGGTGAATACAATTAGTAAATTTTTGGGGAAAAGTTATAAGGTAGAAGCATCAATTGGACATGTTAGGGATTTACCAAAAAGTCAACTAGGTGTTGATGTTGAGAACAATTATGAACCAAAATATATAACAATTAGAGGCAAGGGAGATTTACTACAAAAATTACGACGTGAAGCAAAAAATGCAAAATGTATTTATTTAGCGACAGATCCAGACCGTGAAGGAGAGGCGATTTCTTGGCATTTATACCATTCTCTTAGGCTTGAGGGAAAAGAAGTTAAGAGGATTACCTTTAATGAAATTACGGAAACAGCAGTCAAAGAAGCTATCAAAAATCCAAGAGATATCAATACAGATTTGGTTGATGCTCAGCAGGCAAGACGTATTTTGGATAGACTTGTTGGATATAAAATTAGCCCTATCTTATGGAAGAAAATTAGAAAAGGTCTTAGTGCAGGGCGTGTTCAATCTGTAACTTTAAGATTAATTTGTGATAGGGAAAAAGAAATTAGAGAATTTATTGAGCAAGAATATTGGTCGATTGAAACTCTATTTAAGATGGGAAAAACTAAAGGTTTTGAGGCAAAGTTAGATAAAGTTGATGGTAAGAGGATTGAAATTTGCAATGAGGAAGAGGCAAAAATAATTGTTGAGGAGTGCCAAAGTGGCAATTTTGTCGTAAAAGAGCGAAAACAAAGTGAACGTGTTAAAAATACGGCATTACCATTTACAACTAGTACTATGCAACAAGAAGCTTCCAAACATTTAGGATTTTCGACACAAAAAACTATGAATGTAGCACAACAGCTTTATGAAGGTATTAAAATTGATAAAAAGGAAATGGGTATTGTAACTTATATTCGTACTGATTCTGTTCGTATTGCTGATGTTGCAAAGCAGGCTGTTCGTGATTATATCGAAAAGGAATACGGAGAGGAGTATTTGCAAGATGCACCTATTAAGAAGGAAAAAGTTCAAAAAGTTCAAGATGCTCACGAGGCGATTAGACCTACTTATATAGAAAAAACTCCGGAAGAATTAAAGCCTTATTTGTCAAAGGATCAATATAAATTGTATCATATGATTTGGCATAGATTTGTGGCAAGTCAGATGACACCAGCTAAATTTGAAACTCATACTGTAAAAATCGAAAACGGAAGATATCAATTTAAAGCAAGTTATTCTCTTGAAAAATTCCCTGGATATTTAAAAGTTTATAGATTAGATGAAAATAAGAAGCAAACTAAGGCTATTAGTGTTAAAGAGGGTGAGGTATTAGAAGCAATTCAAATTTCTCCAAATCAACATTTTACTCAGCCACCAGCACGATTTTCAGAGGCTACAATTGTTAAAACATTAGAAGAAAATGGAGTAGGGAGGCCTAGTACATATGCGCCTACAATTACAACATTATTAAGTAGAGGCTATGTAACAAAAGAAACAAAGGTGCTTTATCCAACTGATTTAGGTGAAATTGTAAATAATATTATGCTAGA
Source organism: Epulopiscium sp. Nele67-Bin005 (assembly GCA_002007365.1). Taxonomy (GTDB): domain Bacteria; phylum Bacillota; class Clostridia; order Lachnospirales; family Cellulosilyticaceae; genus Epulopiscium_D. The sequence goes on from LNZR01000071.1 coordinate 6,200, forward strand.
GTATTTTGATGAGATAGTTGGAGTGGCATTTACAGCACAATTAGAAAGAATTCTTGATGAGATTGCATCGGGAAATATTGAGTGGAAAGAAATTATTAAAGCATTTTATCCAAATTTTAATAAGACAGTAGAAAAAGCTGAAAAAGAGATTGAACATGTGGATTTGACAGAGTTTACGGACATTCCATGTGAGAGATGTGACGCTGTTATGGTTATTAAATATGGAAAATATGGAAAATTTTTGGGTTGCAATAATTTCCCAGAGTGTCACTTTACAAAGCCTTGGTATGAGGAAGTTGGGATAAAATGTCCAGTTTGTAAAGATGGAGAAGTTATTTTGAAAAAGAGTAAAAAAGGCCGTATTTATTATGGTTGCGATAAGAGTGGCGAAGAGTGTGATTTTATGTCATGGCAAAAACCGACTGGAGATAATTGTCCAAACTGTGGCGATGTGTTAATTGAGAAGGGTTCTGTTAAAACTAAAAAGATTGTTTGTCGCAATACTGTATGTAATTATGGAAAAGAGAATAAGACTAAGTCAGATATATAAAGTCATTTAAAATTATAATTTAGTGTTGAATTTTCTTTTAATTTGTGCTATTATGACAACAGATAGAGTTGTACTTGGGTAAAGGCAAGGTCGAATTTTTACTTTGTCTTTATTTAGCACACATAAATTACAAAAAAGTAGCAGCCTAAGGTAAAATTAATTAAAAAGCAGGAGGAATTTATTCATGTCAATGGAATTACTACAAAAAATGAGAAAAGTTAATCGCCTTTTACAACGCATTGGCTCAGACCGTATTATTTTTAGAGATATTTGTGAGGTAACGAGCGATGTTGTCTACTCGAATGTTGTCGTTGTAAGTAGCAAAGGAAAGGTGTTAGGAATTAATAATATTTTTATCAATGATTTTATTAACGATGAAAAATATGTTGGCTATGCAATTAATGATCAATTAATTTCAATTATGGACATTAAAGAAAATATTTCTATGGAAGTAATTTTTTCGGAGTCAGCAAATAGTGCAAATTACTTAGGGTGCATAATCCCAATAGTTGCAGGGGGTCAACGCCTTGGAACATTTATTATGTATAAAGAAAAAGGACAAGGAGCATATGAAACTAATGATATGATTTTGGCCGAATATGGAGCAACAATCGTAGCTGTTGAGATGTTAACTTCTCTAAAAGATGAGACAGAAGAAGAAGCAAGACGTTTAAGCGTTGTAAAATCAGCAATCGGAACACTTTCATATTCAGAATTAGAAGCCATCTTCCATATTTTTGAAAAGCTTGATGGAAACGAAGGTTTACTTATTGCCAGCAAAATTGCAGATAAAGTTGGAATTACTCGTTCGGTAATTGTTAATGCTTTACGTAAGTTTGAAAGTGCAGGAGTAATTGAGTCACGTTCTTTAGGAATGAAAGGGACATATATTAAAGTTTTAAATGATGCACTAATTGATGAACTAGAAGCTTTACGTAAATAAAAAATTTAGGAGTGGCATTATTTAATGTTGCTTCTTTTTTTAAGATAACTATAAAAATCAAAATTTTGGTTAACTAGTAATGTTTAAATATAACCAAAATTCATATACCAATAGGTTTATAAGTTGTGATAAGTTTACTATCTAATTAAGGAAGTTTAATAAATAATAACTTGCCATATTTCATACACCTATGATAAAATAAGCTATAAAGTACAATTATAATATTAGATATTCTAATTGCAATAAGTTTGTACATCAGAATATAAATAACCTACTAACAATACTATCATGATAGTATTAAGTTAAAATGTAGTTTTATAGAAAAGTTTGTTGTAAAGTAGTGTAAAAATATTGGAAGGAGATTTACAATGAGATTAGTACCAGTAAAATATTTAAAAGTTGATGCAGAATTAGGTATGCCAATTATGAATGATGAAGGAAAGATAATCCTAGAAGCAGGTCAAGCCTTAACAGTACAATCTATTGATATGTTGGAAAATATGGGTGTAGCAGATGTATACATAAATGATAAGTACTGTTTCCACAAAAACCCAAAGAGTCAAAAGGACATGATTATTTTTATTAAGCATCAAGGTGATTTAAGAGAAATTTCATCTAAATTAGCCGATGGAACGTTAGGGATTGATGAGATTAAACAAGTTTACCATATCGGAATGGAGGCTATTAAAAATATCAAAGATAATAAAGATTATAAAATTTCTTATAAGCCAAATAACTTTTTTGTAGGTTCTTCAATTGAACAATCTGTTTATGTTGCTATCATGTCAATAAAATTAGGGATAGTAAATGGATTAAAGCCAGCTTCTTTAACAAATATTTTTGTTGCTACTATATTAAAAGATTTAGGAAATCCTGAAAGAGAAGATAGTAGTATTAGTTGTTTAGTTAAAAAGTATAGATTAGATGATGAAATAGTAAAGACGATTGTTCAACTTAATGAGCCAAAAGAAAACGGCAACTTGGATAATAAAGATATGAATAAGCTTACAAATGGTGTTATTGGGAGTAGTGGTGAGGCTCAGAAGAAGGAAAGTAATAAGTTGTCTAAAATTATAAGTATCATAGAAAAATATTATATTCTAAATACAACTTATGATGCAACAAATTATAACCAGACAACTTTCAATAAAGAACTAAAGAGTATTTTAGCTAATAGTGACATGAAAATTTTACGTTATTTTTTAGCCAATGTAGAAGTATTCCCAAGAAATACTATTGTAAAGCTAAATAATGGAGACGTGGCAGTAGTTATTAAGCAAAGTCCATTTAATGTTTTTTATCCAGAAGTATGTGTTATACAAGGAAAAGTAAGCAAAAATAACCAAATAATTTCCTTGATTAATGCAAGAAATGTTAAGGTAAAATCAGTCTTATATTTTATAGATTAATTTAAATTTATTATTAAGAGTAGTTATGCTACTCTTTTTATTTGCGTAAATTTATAAGTTAGAGTGATATTTCGACTTTTTATTTAACAAATTGCACAATAAGTATTTATTATCTTTGAAAATTAAAAATAAAGAAATATTTTAAATTATAAAAATATTGACTGGATATTTTAGTGCAAAATGTAGTATATAGTTAAATGTAAAGAAAAGTAATTGATTAAAAAGCCATAAATATGGTACAATGAAGATAATTATAACTATTATATAGGAAAAATTCAAATTGATAAATAATACGACTTAATGAAATGGAGGACTGGAAAATGAGATTAGTACCAGTTAAATATTTGCGAGTGGGTTCAATTATAGCCACAGATGTATTAGAAGATACAGGAACATTATTGATAAAAAAGGATCAAGAAGTTGATGCTCAAATGATACAATCCTTAAAAAGTTTGGGTTTATCTAATGTATATATTACTGACCAATTTTGTTACGTTTCTAACGAAGATGTTTACCAGAGAGATATGAATGTGCTTTATGGGCATTTTAGAGAACTTCGTGATATTGGAAAGCGAGTTATGAATAATGCAACTGGAATTACCGAAATAAAACGTTCTTATCAAATTGCAAATGATGTGATTACAGAAGTGAGGAAGCATGGAGATTTTCGACTGATGTACGAGCCACCAAAATATTTTGGTGATGATTATATTGAAGAAACTATTTATATGGCGATTATAGCTACAAAATTAGGAATGTTAATGGGGCTAGCTCGTGGAGATTTGACTAATTTATTTGTAGCAACATTGCTTAGAGATATTGGATTGATTTCACCAAAATTATTCCAAGTTGTTGAAAATGTTGAAGAACACCCGTTAATTGGGGCTGATTTTTTGGAAAAAACTTACAAATTAGATAAAGGTGTAATTAGAACTATTCGAGAACATCATGAAGTTGCTGATGGCACTGGATTTCCTAACTCGTTAAAAGGCAAACAAATTAGCAAATTAGCACATATTCTAGGACTAGTTGAGAAATATTTTGAACTATGGGGAGATTATGACCCAGTGTTAAATAGTCAACACGCATTCAATCAAAAATTAAAGGCTACTTTTAGAAAATATGATATTGAGGTACTACGATATTTTTTAGCCAATATTGAGTTATTTCCACTGAACACTATGGTAAAATTGAGCGATGGAAATGAGGCCGTAGTAATTAAACAAGTCTATTTCAACTTTTTTTCTCCAGAAGTTGGCTTAATTGATAGACGAACGGGAGAAATGGGTCGAAAATTATCTTTGGTGGACAACCCCACAATTCGTATTGCAAACATTATATATTACATTAGTTAATATATAATAAATGCTGATAAACAAGCACTTTTGCCATAAGTTTGTAATAATATAAACTATACCCATAAAAGTATTTTTGATACTAGAGAGGTGAGATTATGGCAAATATTATTGAAATAAAAAATGTATATAAAAGTTTTTATACCACAGAAGGTGAAATTTCGGTAATTGAAGATTTGAACTTAACTTTAGAAAAAGGAAAAATTGTAGCAATTCTTGGGCCATCAGGAAGTGGAAAATCTACTATATTGAATATGCTCACTCAATTAATAAAGCCAACTAAAGGCACAATTGAAATTAATGGAAAAATTGGTTATATGTTTCAAAAAGATAATTTATTAGAGTGGCGAAACATTAGAGATAATATTACAATTGGTCTTGAAATTCAAAAGAAAATTACAAAAGAAGCATTAGCTGAAATTGATAGACTCCTCAAAATATATGGGCTTTGGGACTTTCAATATCGTTATCCACGAGAATTATCAGGGGGTATGCGTCAACGTGTAGCACTTATTCGTACACTTGCAACAGACCCAGATATTTTATTATTAGATGAACCGTTTTCTGCCCTTGATTATCAAACAAGGTTGCTAGTTAGTGACGATATATATCAAATTATTAAGAGAGAACACAAAGAAGCAATTTTAGTGACACACGATATCGGCGAGGCAATTTCTATGTCTGATAAAGTTTGTGTATTATCAAAAAGACCAGCAACTATTAAACAAGTACACGTTATAGATTTAACAATAGAAGGTGAACGTACTCCTCTAATTGCAAGAAAAGCCCCAGAATTCCAAGATTATTTTGACCAATTATGGAGGGAGCTTGAAGTTTATGCAGAATAATGGAACTAAGCCGATTAGTGAGGGGTATCAAACTTTCCTTAACGAGCAGAAAAAACATAAGAGAAATATTGCGTTATCACAAATTATGATTTTGGTTGTATTTGTTGCAGGTTGGGAAATTTTAGCTAAATTACAAATTATAAATACATTCTTATTTAGCTACCCAAGTGCAATATTTAAGTTATTTTTAACGTATGTAGAAGATGGAAGCCTATTTAAACACATTGGTTATTCCGTGTGGGAAACAATTTTAGGCTTCTCAATAGGGACAATATTAGGGCTTATTATAGCCGTTATGTTGTGGTGGTCCAAAACATTAGCAAAAATACTCGACCCATTTTTAGTAGTATTAAATGCACTTCCAAAAACTGCCTTAGCACCAATAGTTATAGTGTGGGCAGGACCTGGGGTTAAAGGGATTGTGGTAATCGCAGTAACAATTGCAATCGTAACTACAATTTTATCAGCTTACAATTATTTTATAAATGTTGAAGAAGATAAAATTAAAATGTTAAAAAGTTTTGGTGCAACTAAATGGCAAATATTAACTAAGCTTATACTTCCGTCTAACATTGGAAACATTCTTAATATTACCAAAATTAATATTGGATTAGCATGGGTAGGTGTAATCGTTGGGGAATTTTTGGTATCACGCTATGGGCTTGGATATTTAATTGTTTATGGAGGTCAAGTTTTCCGACTAGATTTAGTAATGATGGGCGTTGTAGTGTTGGCAGTTTGTGCATTAATTATGTATCAAGGTGTAAATTTAATAGAAAAGTATTATAAATCAAAAATGAATATTCACTAAATATATTAGGCTATAAACAATTTGTTTATGGTCTAATTTTATATTAAAAAATGTAATTCAATATAGAAAAATCAGATGAAATATAGATAATAGTTTGTAAATCCCAAATTTAAAAATCGTGTTAATGTCACTAGTTTTAGATAAAAGTTTGATATGGCTAGGTTTTATTAAGGAATAAAGAAAGATTTTTTTAGATATTTCATGCAAAATTTGAAAGTTATAAGCCTTGTAAAATCAAGAGTTATCATTAAAATGAAATTTTTCTGGAATAAAAATGCAAAAAAATAGTTGACATTACATAAATTATGGTGTAAAATCAATTTCAAGTTAATAAATCAACAAACGCTATGAAAAGAAGAGTATGCAAATTATGATATTTACAGAGAACCTACATAAGCTGAGAGTAGGAATAAAGTAATTGCTGAAGATGGTCTTGGAGCGGTGTACCGAGGTAAATTTTGCTTAGGCTACAACGGGTTTCGCCCGTTACAGTGATAAAGTATCTGTATAAACACGTACTTGATAAGGCTTATATTGTGAAGTATAAGTAAATTTAAGGTGGTAACACGAAGCGTACATATTTGCTCTCGTCCTTTTAGATAAATTGTTAAATTGTCTAATAGGTGGGAGCTTTTTTATGTATAAACAATAAAATCTGAAAATAACAAATGTTTAGAATATAGAAGGAGGCTGTAATGATAACAATTACTAATTTAGTTAAGAAGTTTGTAAGTGATGGTACAGAATTTGTTGTACTAAACGATATAAATTTACATATTGATAAAAGTGATATAGTTGGAATAATTGGGATTAGTGGAGCAGGGAAAAGTACATTATTACGATGTTTGGGAGGTCTTGAAGAACCTACAGAAGGTACGATTGAGGTTGAAGGGCGTGACATTGCACATCTAAAAGGAAATGATAGAATTGAGTATTTTAAAAGTTTGGGGACTATCTTTCAGGGGTATAATTTGATGCTACAAAAAACGGTGGCTAAAAACGTTGCACTTCCGTTGGAAATTAACAAAGTTCCTAAAGATGAGATTGATAAAAGAGTTTCAGAACTGTTAAACTTGGTGGGGCTTGGAGATAAGGCGAATGAATATCCTATCAAATTGAGTGGGGGACAGAAGCAAAGGGTTGCAATTGCTAGAGCTTTGGCGAATAAACCAAAATTATTGCTATGCGATGAACCAACTTCGGCACTAGATTGTTTAACTACTAGGCAAATATTAAACTTGCTTAAAAATATTAATGAAGAACTAGGAATTACAATTGCAATAATCACACATGACATTGATGTGGTGGAAAGTATTTGTAATAAGGTTGTTGTTTTGGATAAAAGTCGATTGGTTGAGCAAGGGAATACGGTAGATGTTTTTAGTAATCCACAAGCACCAATTACAAAGCAATTTTTGGGAGAGGAGGAATAACTATGTCAGCATATACAGACATTTTAATTAAAGGAACTCAAGAAACAATTTATATGACAACGGTTGCAACCCTTTTTGCATACGTAATTGGGATACCACTTGGAATTTTAATTACGATTACTGCTCCAAAAGGAATAATGCCAAATAAATTCGTCAATGTAGTTTTTGGAGGAATAATAAACGCAATTCGTTCGATACCATTTATCATATTAATCATCGCTTTAATTCCATTTACAAAGATGATAGTTGGAAAAAGTATTGGGGTTAACGCTGCAATTGTTCCGTTAGTTGTAGGTTCTGCTCCTTTTGTGGCCAGAATGATTGAGTCAGCATTATGTGAGCTTGATAGCACGCTTATTGAGTCAGCAATGGCTATGGGTTGTACAAAGTCGCAAATTATTTTTAAAGTTATGTTGCCAGAAGCATTTCCAGCGATTTTGAGAGGGCTTTCGATTACAATAATTACACTAATTGGTTATTCGGCAATGGCTGGAACTGTTGGTGGTGGTGGACTTGGGGACATCGCAGTAAGATATGGGTATCATAGATATCAGTATGAAGTTATGTTGGTAACCATTGTTATACTGGTGGCGATGGTTCAGGTAATTCAAGTAGGTTTCAACGTTATGTTAAAACGTATTGATAAAAAAAGTAGATAATTTTTAGTTTAAATTTAATCCTATTTAAAAGGAAGAAAGAGGTAAAATTATGAATAGATTAGCATTAACTTTAGCATTAGGAACTTTAACAATTTTTGGATTTACAGGGTGTTCATCAGATACTGCTGAGCAAACTCCAAGCAACAACGCATCTGCAAATGAAACTCCATCAGCTCAAACGCCTGAAACTCCAAGCACTCCACAAGTTGTAGGTTTATCAGTAGGTGCTTCTCCAGCTCCTCATGCAGAAATTTTGGAGTTCGTAAAGCCACTACTTTTGGAAGAAGGGGTTGACCTAAAAATTGTTGAGTTTACGGATTATGTATTGCCGAATTTATCGGTTGATAGTGGAGAGCTTGATGCGAACTATTTCCAACATATCCCTTATATGACTACATTTAATGAAAGCAATGGAACAGATATCGTTTCTGTAGGAGCAATTCATTTTGAGCCACTTGGAATTTATGCAGGCAATAGTGCAAGTTTAGACGATATTAAAAATGGTGGTGTAGAAATCGCAATTCCAAATGATACAGTAAATGAAGCTCGTGCATTATCATTGCTTGAAAGCCTTGATTTGATTGAGGTTAACCCAGATGCGATTGAAACAGCAACTCCAAAAGATATTACAAGTAACCCTTATGATATCAAATTTATTGAGTTAGAAGCAGCTCAAATTCCTAGAGTTTTAGATGATGTTGACTTTGGAATTATCAATGGAAATTACGCTTTAAGTGGAGATGTTACAGATAAAGTTGTAATTACTGAAGATAAAGACTCATATTTTGCTCAACTTTATGGAAATATTGTTTCAACAAATAAAGATGATGCTAACAACCTAGCTATATTAACTTTAGTAGAAGTTTTACAATCTAAAGAAGTTTCTGATTTTATCAATAATAACTATGATGGTTTAGTTATTCCACTAAACTAATTTCAAAAACCCCACCGATTTATGAAGTGGGGTTTAATTTTTTTATAATAAGGAACGCAGTCCAACAAGAATTAAGAAAATACCTCCAAGAAGTTCAGCTTTTTTACCAAGAAGTTCGCCACTTTTTTGGCCAACTAAAACAGAATAATAACAACAAATAATTGTAAGCACTGAAATTCCTAAACTTGTAGTAAAAATATTTACAGCCATAATACTAAAACTAATCCCAACAGCAAACGCATCTAAGCTTGTTGCAATCGATTGAACTGCAAGGGTTCTATAAGGTATCATACCTTTTGGGTGATGAATTAAATGAGGTTTGCTCTCATCACTATGAATAGCAAAAGGCACATCTTCTAATTCTTTTGATTGACTATCTAAAGTATCCTTAATTTTTTTGATACCAAGTACTCCAAAAATCAATGCTGTAAGAATGCTCGAGTATTGATAAACAAAGCTTTCAAAAGCAAGACCAACATAATAACCTGCAATTGTTAAAATCCCTTGCACTACCCCAAAAATTGTGGCAATCATACAAGCTTGAGATTTTGATATATTTTTATAAATCATTCCATTTGTAGTACAAACGATGATTGTATCAACGATTAAAGCAAAACTTATTAAAATAAATTCTAAACTAGTCATAATTATCTCCTTGTCTAATAATGAGTAACGTTAAGCTAAGTGATTTATATAAAAGTATAAATTTAATATTTAATTTTATTTAAAAAAGTACTATCATTTTAACTCAACAACGCATAATAATTTGTTTTCGTAATAATAATATATTCCTTTTACAAAAATTGGTGATTAAATAAGATTAGCTCTACTTCAAAATACCATATATTGTAATTTATCAAAATCACGGTGCATATAAATGGGAAGTAGACAAGTAGTTTTTGTTAAGAAAAATAAGGAAGGAGTGGGAATTATGCATTATATTTTGTTGTTAATAGGATTTATGGCCCTTATTAAAGGTGCTGATTATTTTGTAGAAGGAGCATCTTCAATTGCGGTAACTTTAAAGGTTGCACCCCTAATTATAGGGTTAACAATTGTAGCATTTGGAACGAGTGCGCCAGAGCTTGCTGTAAGTGTAACTTCTGCACTTCAAGGTCAAAATACAATGTCTTTAGGAAATGTAATTGGCTCAAATATTTTTAATTTTTTGGTAGTAGTAGGAGGGGCATCGTTCATTTTGCCACTTAATGTAAAGCAATCAGTTTTATCAAAAGAATTTCCAATAGCAATTTTGGCGACGGCGCTTCTTGGAATTTTGGGAATGGATAACATTATTAAAAGACAAGGGCCAAACGTAATTAGTAGAAATGACGGAATTATTCTTTTAATATTCTTTTCTATGTTTATGTTTTATTTAATTCAAGTTGCAATTAAGGCTTTTAGAAATAATGAAGAAGTTGATGAAATTAGTGAAATGCCTATAAAACAAAGCATTTTGTGGGCAATAGCAGGGGCAGCTGGAATTATAATTGGAGGAGATTTAGTTGTAAACAATGCAGTACATATTGCCTTAGATTGGGGTATGAGTGAAAGATTAGTCGGACTTACAATCATTGCCATTGGTACATCATTACCAGAATTCGTAACTTCAATGACTGCTGCAAAAAAAGGCCAAAGTGATATTGCGCTAGGAAATGTTATCGGTTCAAGTATTTTTAACATATTTCTAATTTTGGGTGTATCTACAGCAATTAATCCTATTCCAGTTAATTCAGATATGGTCATAGATTTATTTTTTATGCTTGATGCAACTTTGATCGCATATCTATTTGCAATAACTTCAAGAAAAATAAACCGAATTGAAGGACTTATGTTAATGATGGGTTATATTGCTTATATGTTTTATATTTTGGTGAGATAATCAAAAAATGTACGAGTTTCTTCCTTATATAATATGATAAGGTCAAGATAATGTGGCAAATAGAAATCACTATATGGTCAAGCTATTTACATAAAGAGTATATACACATTAGTCAACAAATGAAAAATGCAAGAAAAATTGTAACACAAATAACCTTTTCTGATTATGATATATTATGCAAATATGTAAAATGTTGTATAATATATCTTTTTTATTTTAGAAAGGTGAGGTTATCATGAAAAAAATAAAAAGTGTAATGGCACTCTTATTAAGTGTTTCAATTTTTAGTTTAGTAGGCTGTTCATCAGAAACGGCAGAAGGTAACGATAAAATTTTACTTGCTGAGGTAGCTCATTCAGTATTTTATGCACCACAATATGTAGCAATTGAAAAAGGATTTTTTGAAGAAGAAGGCATTGAAATTGAGCTTGTAGGGGCTCAAGGTGCTGATAAAACTATGGCATCATTACTATCTAAAGAAGTTCAAATTGGCTTTATGGGGCCAGAAGCATCAATTTATATTCATAACCAAGGAAGCGCTGATTATGCAATTTCGTTTGCACAACTTACAAAGCGTGATGGGAGCTTTTTAGTAGGACGTTATCCCGAGCCAAACTTTGAAATTAGTGATTTGGCTGGCAAAGAAATTATAGGTGGTCGACCAGGTGGTGTACCTCTTATGAGTTTAGAATACGTTATTAAGCAAAGTGGTATAGAAGTTGGTGAAGACGTTGGAAATGGGCAGGCCAACGTAAGAAGTGACGTACAATTTAGTGTAATGGCAGGAGCGTTTTTAGGTGGCGAAGGGGATTATGTATCGCTTTTTGAACCAACTCCAACGACTATGGAAAACGATGGCACAGGATATATTGTCGCATCACTTGGTGAACAATCGGGCGAATTACCATATACAGCTTATTGTGCGCTTGATAGCTATATTGAAGAAAACCCAGATATCATTCAACGTTTTACTAATGCAATTTACAAAGGACAACAATTTGTAAAAGACGCTGAAGCAGCTGAAATTGCAGAAATTATTTCTCCACAATTTATTGAAATCGAACTTGAAGACTTAACTACAATTGTACAACGATATAAAGATATTGATGCTTGGAGCGAAACACCAATTTTAGAGGAAGAAAGTTTTAATAGACTAATGGATATTATGGATTTGGCTGGAGAACTGACTGAACGTGCTGATTTTAATGCCCTTGTAGATAATCAATTTGCAATAGAAGCAGTAAAATCAAATGCTACAAAAGCACTCTTAGCACAAGATGTAACGCCAATTTTTGAGTTAGAAGTTATGGAATAATTTATTGAGTGAGGGAGCTAATCTCTCACTTTTTTTGTATAAGATGCTGACTAAAAGGCAATAATTTGATAAAATATACGTATAAAAAATTAAGGAGATACACATATGATTAAAAATTTATTAGAAAATCAAGAAATCAAAAATTTATTTACTGATGAAAAACGACATATTATAAAAAATAAGGCTAAGTCTATCAGATTAAGTCAGGAAGAAAATCGCCAACAAAGAGAAAATGAAGCGTATGAAAAAGATGAAAAGTACGGGGAATTTGTACGCACAACTAATAACTTAGCCGATACTTTAGAAAATATTGCTCACACTGTAAAAAAGACTATTAAAAATGACCCCTACCGTTATGGAGATACTGAAAACATAGTATTTTCAATGGGTGACCACCTATTTGTAAATAGATTTGGATATACTCACCATGGTATTTATATAGGAAATGGAGCAGTTATTCATTATTTAAGAGCAAGTGTACAAATTGCAGATTTAAAAACTTTTGCCGATGGTGAAATTATTCAAAGAAAAGATGATAGCCAAAGTCTACTTTCATACACTCCAAAAGAAGCAGTTTTGCGAGCATATAGCAGATTAGGGGAGGATAATTACAATTTGTTTACTAACAATTGTGAAAGTTTTGTACGCTGGTGTAGAAATGGAGGTCAGGAAAATTAACCAAAATCCACAATTGAAATTTATATATTTATTTAAAAAAATATTATAGTAAAAATATTCATATATTTTATATTTAATCCGATGTAAGAAATGGAGCTAAATATACTTATAAGGAGATTTTTATGAAATTAAAGAAAGTTTTGGCGTTAGGATTAGCTAGTATGGTTGCCCTTGTGCCAATAAAAACAACAGAAGCAACAGGTTGGTTTTGGCAATCAGCACGATACTACGAACCAATTTTAATGCACACAGAATTTGGTAAACATATGTTAACTGCAACGTTGGAAGAGGGGTCAAACATCGTGCGTTTAGTTGTTGCTGAAGAAGAACTTGGGACAAACTATACAATAAAAGTTGTAGAGGCGCGCAATAATGTTATGAGTCATGTATATGAACCACAGGAAAAAGTTAGTGTTGATATGTGGGACGAGAAAGTTTTTGAATTCCAAGGAGATTTAAACAGAAATTATTCAATTTCTTTATGGAATGGAGAGGAACTTTTAACAAGTGGCACAATGACTACACCAGCTGAAAGTAGAGACCCAGAAATTTCTACTTGGATTGCACAAACATCGCATTTGTGCCGAACTCAAGAAGGAGCAGAGGCCTTAATGGTTACAGTTGAAATTCCTATTTGGTTACTTCAAGATGATGGTTCAAAACTTGAAAGTTCAACAACTGTAACGGTTCACCCAGCAATTGCTGAAACTACGGTTTCTGTATTTACGGAGATTTTTAATGGTGAGGAGCAATTTCCTATTAGACACGTAGGGGGGTACTCTTGGAGAGGCGAAGGAAGTTCTAGCTATCATAATTTAGGACTAGCATTAGATATTAATTATGCAGCAAACTACGCTGTATATAGCAACGGAAACACAGTAGGAACTCACTGGACACCAAACGAAGACCCATATTCAATCTTACCTTATGGAGAAGTAGTTCGTGCATTTGAAAATCACGGCTGGCATTGGGGAGGAGATGTTTGGGCATCACCACTTGATTATATGCACTTTGGATACTAAAATAGAAATACCACCTTTTGGGTAAAAGGGTGGTTTTTTTTGGCACTATTACAATTATATTACAAAACGAGAAAGAGCCTTGCGAAGGTTAGGGGAGTATGGTAGGTTTAAGGTAAAATTTGTAAATATACAAAAGCATATTTCATGAAATATTAGGCAACACAATAATTTTATGAAATTCCAAAAAAACAAGAGGTGATTTAATGAAAATAAAAAAAGTAGTAACTACAATGATGATGGGGACTATGCTTTGTACGCCATTATCAATTTATGGAAACGATGTTATAAAAGTTAGCAAGTTAGATGAGGATAAGACTGAGGTACAATCCCTAACTTTAGAGAATGATGTTGTTGTCATAGGTGGTATGAAATATTTGCCACTGAGAGAGATTGGCGAAGCTATAGGTTGTAGTGTAGATTATAAAAGGACATCATCAGGTGATGAGATAGTAACGCTTTATGATGTGAATGATAGAAATGATTTTTTAGAAATTAAAGCAGGAGATGTGTTTAATAGTTTGGGGGATAACCACAAAGTAAACGTTTCATCTGAGAATAAGTATTATGAAATGGCAACAAATATTGATGGAACAATGTATATTTCTATGGATTTATTGATGGCATATACTAACATTTATGGAGTTGAGTTAGACGTTGCAAACATTGCGGCTCACCCATCAATAACTAATATTTTGCTTTATCATGGAAATAATTATGATATTAATTCGGACCTAAGCGAAAAACTAAGAGTATTTGGTTTTTATGTTGCTACAAATACTGAAAATCCGTATTCAGCGTTAAGTGAGTATAATATAACAAGAGATGGGATTGAAGTCATTCTTAGTAAAGAAGTGCGCTTGTTATTATATTACATTGATTCTAGCAGTCATTAAAAGTTCAGGAATAAAATGTGCAAACTGTACTAACACAATAAATGATCAGAAGACAGAAAAAACATCCATGTTGTTTTAAATATTGATCTTTTGCTTTACTCATAAAAAGCTTTTTCTCTTGTATCCTGTTCAAGGTGCGGCCCGTAAAGACATCCCACCTTCTTATCTAACACCTGCGTGACAGAGACGATGAGCACAGATGTAAACAGGTGTAAGTGACTGTACCTGTACACTCATTTTTACCTGAGCTG
>LNZR01000072.1 GCA_002007365.1 Epulopiscium sp. Nele67-Bin005
ACTAAAATATTTTTTTGCCCTTGTTATTATGATAATAAGGGTTTATTTTTTGCATTATTCCAGAAAAAGTTGTATAATTATAGTAGAAAGATTTTTTGGAGGAGTGATAATAATGGTTGATATAAACTTAATTGGTGATAAATATTTAGATGAAGTTGTAACTTTGAGGGAGCTGATACATATGTACCCCGAAGATGGATTTTTAGAATTTAAAACTTCTCAAATGGTGGCAGATGTACTTGAGGGATTAGGTTTGGAAGTAACTAAAAATGTTGCAAAAACAGGGGTTGTAGGTTTGCTTAAAGGAAAATATGAGGGGAAAACTATTTTGCTTAGGGCAGATATGGACGCTTTAAAACTTGAGGAACTTGCTGATGTTCCTTATAAATCAAAGGTTAAAGGTATGATGCACGCCTGCGCTCATGATGGTCATACAGCAGGATTATTAGGTGCGGCTATGATTTTGAGTGAATTAAAAGATGAATTACATGGAAATGTGAAGTTGATTTTTCAACCAGCCGAGGAAGAAAAGGGCGGGGCATTGCCAATGATACAAGAAGGCGTACTTGATAACCCAAAGGTAGATATTGCAGTGGGTGCGCATCTGTGGGGAAGTGAAAAAGCTGGTGAAATTCATGTAAAAGAGGGTGCTATGATGGCTTCTCCAACTATTTTTACGATTAAAGTTATTGGAAAAGGTGGTCATTGTGCGATGCCTCATCAAACTATAGACCCTACTATAATTACAGCCCAGATTATAAATAATTTGCAATCTGTTGTGAGTAGAATGTCAAATCCACTTGAGCCAGTAGTTTTAAGTATTGGTCAAATTCATGCTGGACATTGTTTCAATGTTATCCCTAATGAAGTTTTTGTGGAGGGAAGCGTGAGAATTTTTGATGAAAATACAGCTAAGAGGGTTGAAGAGCAGATGGAGAGCATTATTAAAGGAATTACTGAAGCTTATGGAGCTGAGTATGAATTTAATTTTAGAGTAATTTATCCACCTGTAATTAATAATGGTGAAATTGTAAATTTGGTTAAAAGTTCAACTACAAAAATTTTAGGAGAAGAAAAGGTATTCAATTTACAAGAACCAAGTATGGGAGGCGAAGATTTTTCATACTTTGGGCATCATGTTCCTAGTGCGTTTTTCTTTTTGGGAATAGGAGAAAGTAAAGAAAATCCTACAATACATCACAATCCATATTTCAACTGGGATAGCAAAATTACACTAAAGTTATCAAAATGTATGGCTCAAATTGCATATGATTATTTACAAAATTAAAAAAAATCCCTAGTTACTATAATAAGTAATGTAGGGATTTTGGTGTTATTGGTTATTAATAGTTGAATCAGAACCCATTCTTCCAAATAATGTAAATGAGTATAGTCCACCAATACCGATAATTGCATATAAAACACGGCTAATCCATGATGCTTGACCACCAAAAATAGCTGCAATGATATCAAATTGGAAAAAACCAATTAGACCCCAGTTTACTGCACCAATAACAATTAATGCTAATGCAAAATAATCAAAACTTTTTGTACTCATAGACTTGCCACCTTTCTTAAAATAAAAGATAATAGTATTATTCCCCAACTTAAAAAAACTATCCCTAATTTTCGTGAAAAATTAACAAATTTATTATACAAAGGAGAATTGTTATGCCATATAAAAGATATGCAACACATTTAAAAAATAAATATGGAGATAAAGTTTATAAAGTTCCAATTAATTTGGACGTAACTTGCCCAAATCGTGATGGAAATTGCTCTAGTGGGGGGTGTACTTTTTGTGGAGATATTGGTGTAGGATATGAGATGTTAGATGTAGCTCAAAATATTAAATCACAAATTGATAAAAATATAGAATTTATGAAAAAGAGATATAAGGCTAAGTATTTCATTCCGTATTTACAAAATTATTCTAATACTTATATGCCGATAGAAAAATTTTGTAATATTTTGGAGCAATTGGAACACCCTGATTTTGTGGGGATTAGTGTTTCTACTAGACCCGATTGTATCCACCCAGCTTATTTGGAGGCTTTGGAAGACTATAGACAAAAAACAAACTATGATATATGTATAGAGCTTGGTTTGCAAACTGTGAATTATCATTCTTTAGAAAAAATTAATAGAGGGCATGGATTAGCTGAATTTATTGATGCCGTTCTACAAATTAAACAATATAACTTTGAAATTGGAGTACATTTAATTTTAAATTTGCCGTGGGATAATGAAGTTGATGTAATTGAAAATGCCAAAATGATGAGTGCTTTAAAAGTAAATTATGTAAAACTCCATGCTTTATATATTTTAAAAGATACACCAATGGGTAAACAATTTGCCGATGGAAATTTGGACTTGATTACAGAAGAAGAATATAAAGAGAGAGTGATTTTATTTTTGAGATATTTGAATGAAGATATAATAATCCAAAGAATTATTGGACGTGTGCCAGAAGAATTTTCACTTTTTGCAAATTGGGGAAGTAGCTGGTGGAAAATTCATGATGATATTATCGCTAAAATGCAACAAGAAAACTGGGTACAGGGTGATAGCTGTAATTATTTGACTGGAAAAGCTGTTCGACAGAAAAATTTTATTTAATTTTATAAACTGTAGACTAAAAGTTTGCGGTTTATTTTTTTGTGTAATTGGCAAAATGTCCAAAAGAATGTTGGTAAATAACTGATAGATAAGCATAAAGTAGTATATTTTTTTATATCATTATAAATAAAGGAAGGAGGACAAAGTTTATGTTTGAAAAAATAATGAGAGAATACACATATAATTACCATCGTAAAAGATATTTAAAAACTGTACGTAGAAATAGTACAGCACCTGTAAATAGGGACTATATAAAATATCGTAACAAAAAATTTGGACAGTCAAAGCCAGCAACACCAAAGTTTGTAGCTATTTCAGCAAGGGGGGGGAAGCATGAACATCATAATAAGCCACATTATTATACGCCACATAATGAATTAACTAAAATTGCACTAGTGATAGGAATTATACTGCTGTTATTATTTATATTTACCACATTTTTTGGATATTTTGGAGGAGGAAGTGATGAACCTGAGGTAGAAAGTGCGTTGAATTATGGAGTTGAGTCTATAGTTGATGTGCAGTTAAGCGAAGGTATTTGGGAAAATAATATCTAATAAAGTTGTTTAGTTTGTATGAGGTGTGATATAATTAAAAAAATTTGTTTCTAAGAAAAGAGATATTTATGAAAAGTTATGAATTAGCACAATTATTACAGGAAGTAGAGGAAGCTCAAAATGCTAGAAAGCCTCTAGTTATAGCGATAGATGGCCCTTGTGCATCAGGAAAAACAACGCTAGCTTTAAAATTAAAAAAACTTTATAATTTTGTGGTCATTCATATGGACCACTTTTTTTTAAGACCTGAACAAAGAACGTTGGAGAGAGAGTTAGAAGTGGGAGGCAATATTGATTATGAGCGCTTTAATAAGGAAGTAACTGCTTCAATTGAAGGGGGACACCCTATTATTTATAGACCATATAATTGTAAAACAGGGAATTTTGGAGATGAGATTAAAGTTGACAATTATAATTATTTAATTATTGAGGGGTCATATAGTTTACATTCTGCAATAAAAGGCAATTATGATAAGAGGGTGTTTTTAACGGTCTCCCAAGAGTTGCAGAGGGAGCGTTTAAAAAAACGTTTTTCGAGTGGGCAACTTAATGAACTTGCGATGTTGGAGCAGTTTAAAACTAAATGGATACCGTTGGAAAATGCTTATTTTGAACATTTTAATATTATGGAAAAATGTGATTTTATATTAAATACAAATTTGGAGTGAGATATATGAAAAAAGATACTTTAGAAAAAATGCGCCTTGATAAATTTTTATGCCATGTAGGTATTGGAACTCGTACTGAAGTGCAAAAATTGATTAAGAAAAAAAGAGTGACTGTTGATGACGTAACTATTACGAATGCTGGATTGATAATTCGTCCTGAGGAGCAAGAAATTTGTTTGGATAACGAAGTTTTAACTTTTAAACAATATTATTATTTTGTATTAAATAAACCTCAGGGCGTAATTACAGCTACTGAAGATAGCAGGCATGAAACAGTACTGGATTTGTTAGATTTTGAAGACCAAAATAAAAAGGTTTCACCAGTGGGAAGACTTGATAAAGATACGGAAGGACTTTTAATATTGACAAATGACGGAAAAACTAGCCATCAATTATTGTCACCAAAAAAACACGTTCCTAAAGTTTATTATGCAAAAATTGAAGGAGAATTAATTAATAATGCCTGTGAAAAGTTTGTTGAAGGAATAATTTTGGAAGACAATACACAATGTTTGCCTGCGAAATTAGAAATTTTGGGTTCAAGTGAGGTTAAAGTAACGCTTCAAGAAGGTAAATTTCATCAAGTGAAACGAATGATTAAGCAAGTTGGTGCAGAGGTAGTATATTTAAAGCGCATCAAAATGGGAAATTTGGACTTGCCTTCAGATTTGGAGTTGGGTGAATATAGGGAGTTAACAGAACAAGAATTATTGCTTTTAAAAGGAGAAAACTAAATGATTGAAGTCAAATATGAAGAACATTTGGATAGCTTTTTTGTAAAAGGGATAATAGATTTGGGGTATATGGGGGTGTATGAAAACGAAGAATTTCAAACGTGCCAGCTAAATTTTGAACCACAAATTGCTATAGATAATGATTTGAGTGATTTTAAAAATCAAATGGGTAGTTTGGAGAATGTTAAAGTAAATTTTAAGGAGAATAACTTTGAGCTTAAAGTAAATTCTAACGTATTAGATGGGCCTACAGTTGCAACTATTTTGGAGCAGTGGTTTAACCAACAACAAGCTATGTTTTGTAAGCATCGCAAGCAAATGAACGACAATTTTTTGTGGCATATTTTTAATGCAATGTTTAATATTGTTCCTAAATATTGGGAGTATGAGTGTTTAGTTGTGGGGGTAAATTGGGAAGACTATAATAAGGAGGAAGTTTTGTTTTATCCATTTGGTGAGGTTTGCGATGAATGGGAAGGGTATAATGAACAATTTAATCAGGTTGCAAATAATGGAACAGTTGAAAAACCTGATGTTGAGGGCTGGATAAGAAAAAATATGCCACATTTTAATTTAGATGTACTGCTAGATAATGTTAAACCTGTGATTATACATTTAGATTTTGCTAATGGTGGGTATTTAGCATTTGAATGCGAGGATAAATTAAGATATGATGATTATGATATAGTAAGTATAGGTGGGTATGCAGAAATAAATGCTGATTTATCTTTTTTTGATTGGCATAATTTCCATTAATAAGGAGATGTATAATGATAGAAAAATACGATGCTGTAATTTTTGATATGGATGGAACTTTAATTAATTCTATGTGGGTATGGCATGAAGTTGATGAAATATTTTTTGAAAAATATAAATTAAGTCGACCTCCTGAAATGAATGAAGAATTAGAAGGAAAAAGTTTTACAGAGAGTGCAATTTATTTTATTGAAAAATTTAATTTAAACCATACTCCAGAAGAAATTAAAGCTGAATGGAGAGCTATAGCCAAAGATTTTTTTGAACATAAAATAACGTTAAAACCTCATGCTGTGGAATTTTTAGAGTTTTTAAAATCGCATCAAATTAAACTTGGAATTGCTACAAGTAATAGTCGTGAGCTTGCTGAAGTAGCTCTAAAAAGTTTAGATATAATGAAATATTTTGATAGTGTAAAAACTTCGTGTGAAGTTGAAAAAGGAAAGCCACACCCGTATATTTATGAGGCTGTAGCACGTGAGTTAGGGGTTTGTCCAAGCAAATGTTTGGCGTTTGAAGATGTTCCAAATGGAATTAGAGCTGGGCAAAGTGCGGGCATGGAAGTTTGGGGAATTTATGATGATTATCAAGATGACCAGATGAGAAAAGTAGCCAAAGAGCTTGCAACTAGATGGATTGAGGATTATTCAGAAGCGATAAAATTTTTGAAGGAGTAGATATGTTTTTACCAATAGATAAAAAAGACTTAGAATTACGAGGGATAGAACAAGTAGATTTTGTATTAGTGAGTGGAGATGCATATATTGATCATTCGTCATTTGGTACAGCAATTATAGGAAGAATTTTGGAAAGGTTTGGTTATAGTGTAGCAATTTTAGCCCAACCCAGCTGGCAAGATTGTAAAGAATTTACTAAATTTGGAAAAC
Source organism: Epulopiscium sp. Nele67-Bin005 (assembly GCA_002007365.1). Classification (GTDB taxonomy): domain Bacteria; phylum Bacillota; class Clostridia; order Lachnospirales; family Cellulosilyticaceae; genus Epulopiscium_D. The sequence goes on from LNZR01000072.1 coordinate 6,222, forward strand.
CTAGACTAGGGTTTTTGATAACATCAGGTAGTATTGATAGTATGGTAAATCATTATACTGTAGCCAAAAAACATCGTCGTTCTGATGCTTATACTGAAGGTGGCAAATCGGGTAAACGCCCTGACCGTGCAGTGATTGTATATTCCCAACGTGCAAGGCAGGCTTATAAAGATGTGCCTATAATTTTGGGTGGGATAGAAGCTAGTTTGAGGCGTTTTGGGCATTATGATTATTGGGATAATAAAGTTAGAAAGTCGATTTTATTAGATGCAAAAGCTGATTTATTATTGTATGGAATGAGTGAAAAAGCGATTATAGAAGTAGCTGAAGCCCTTGAAAGTGGTATGGAAGTTGAACATATTACTTATATAAATGGGACAGTTTTTAGGGCGAAAAATGTTTGTAACATTAAAGATGGGGTATATCCAGATGAAAATATGGACAACTATAAAACTATATACGATGGAATAGAGTTACCGAGCTTTGAGCAGATTGTACAAAATAAGAAAGATTATGCACGAAGTTTTGTAATCCAAAGTCAAAATACAGACCCATTTACTGCTAAACCGCTTATTGAAAGTTATGGAGAATTAGGATTTGTGGTGCAAAACCCACCAATGATGCCGCTTACAACTCAAGAACTTGATAATGTGCATGACTTACCATTTATGAATTTGGCGCACCCTATTTATAAGGAAGAAATCCCTGCGATTAAGGAAGTTCAATTTAGTATTTCGAGTAATAGAGGGTGTTTTGGAAGTTGTAGTTTTTGTGCGTTAACATTTCATCAGGGAAGAATTGTTCAGGGGAGAAGCCAAAATTCCATGATAAAAGAGGCCGAGCAGATGATACAACACCCTAACTTTAAAGGGTATATTCATGATGTTGGAGGGCCTACAGCTAATTTCAGTCATGAACCGTGTGATAAATCATTAACTCATGGGACTTGTAAAAATAAAAAATGCCTCTACCCTAAACCATGTAATAATTTGAAGGTAAATCATGAACCATACATGAATACTTTGAGAAAGATAAGAAAATTAGATGGTGTTAAAAAAGTGTTTATACGTTCAGGAATTCGATATGATTATTTGCTTCAAGATAAAAATTCAAGAAAAATAGTTAAGGAAATTTGTGAGCATCATGTAAGTGGGCAACTTAGGGTAGCGCCTGAACATATTTCTAATAATACATTAAAATATATGGGAAAACCTACCAAAGATGTGTATGAAAAATTTGTGCATCTTTTTTATGAAGAAACAAAAAAAATTGGCAAGGAGCAATATGTTGTTCCGTATTTGATGAGTTCCCACCCAGGGTGTACGCTTGATGATGCGATTGAACTTGCTGTATATTTAAAAGCTACAAATTATGTACCAGACCAAGTACAAGATTTTTACCCAACGCCTTCTACTTTGGCCACTTGTATGTATTATACAGAGCTTGACCCGCATACTTTGGAGAGGGTTTATGTTGCAAAAACCCCTGAAGATAAGGCAATGCAACGTGCATTATTACAATTTAACAGAAGGGAGAACTTTGAACTTGTATATAAAGCTTTAAAAAAAGCTAGACGAGAAGATTTATTAAAATCGAATACACTTATTAATACAGGCAAACCAAAGCCAGTTAATAATTATAAGTCGAATAAACGTAAGAAAGTTAGATAGGGGGATTATATGAAAAAGTTAACTTTTAGAAGTGGAATTCATATACCTAACAATAAAGTTAGAACGTATTCTAAGAAAATAGAAGTTTTTAATAGCGATAAAGATTTTGTTTTTCCGATGAAATCAACAGTACCATGTGTGGAAATCGGGGAACGTGTTTTGGTAGGGCAACGGATAGCTGAACCTATTGATAATAAAGGTGTTCCTGCTCATAGTAGTATTTCAGGAATTGTTAAGGCTATTGAGCGAAAAGATGTATTTTTTGGTGAATTAATTGAAAATATTGTAATAAAAAATGATAATAAATTTGAAACAGTTAATTATAATTCTTCTGGAAATTATAAATCATTATTGGCTCAAGAGATTATTGGAGATATTAAAAACGCTGGAATTGTGGGTCTTGGGGGGGCTGCATTTCCAACATTTTTAAAGTTATCTCCACCGAATATTAATGCGATTGATGCAATTATTATTAATGGTGCAGAGTGTGAGCCGTATTTAACGTGTGATTATAGATTGATGGTTGAAAATACTCATGAAATTATTGAGGGAGCAAGAATTTTATTGCATTTATTTCCTTATGCCAAAGTTTATATTGGGGTTGAAGATGATAAAATGGAAGCTATAACTCAACTTGAAAAAATGATTAGTCCTTCAGATGGAGGCAAAATTATTATAAAAAAGCTTATTACTAAATACCCTCAAGGATATGAAAAAAATCTAATATATTCTATTTTAGAGAGGGAGGTGCCTGTTGGTAAATTGCCGTTAGATGTTGGTTGTATTGTACAAAATGTGGGGACAATTGTTGCAATTTGTAGAGCAATAACAACAGGAGAAGCCTTAATAAGGAGGGTTGTTACAGTAAGTGGGGCTGGTGTTCGTGCGCCAAAAAATTTAGAAGTTAGACTAGGGACTTCATTTAGAGAAGTGTTAAAATATTGTGATTGGAATGAAGATGATACTATAAAAATTATTGCTGGAGGGCCTATGATGGGGAGTGCAATAATTGATATTGATGCACCTATTACAAAGGGTGTTTCAGGAGTGTTGTGTTTTACTAAAGATGCAGTTTCGTTTTCCTTACAAAGTAATTGTATTCGGTGTAGCAAATGTGTAAATGCCTGCCCTATGTATCTATTGCCAAATATGTTAAATCAATTATCTATTAGAAATAAATATGCAGATTTTAAAAATTATAATGGTATGAGCTGTATGGAATGTGGAAGTTGTACGTATATTTGCCCATCAAAGCGACATTTGGTACAAACTATAAGGAAGGCGAAGTTTGTTATTGGTCAAACAAGAGTGTAGAAAAGGGGGGATATTATGCACACTTTATTAAATGTGTCTTCATCACCACATATGAGGGATAAAAATACAATTCAAACAATTATGTTAGATGTAATAATTGCATTGATACCTGTAATATTAACGAGTATATATTACTTTGGAAACGATGCATTAATATTAATTGGTGTGAGTGTGAGTTCGTGTGTGTTTTTTGAATATATTTGGCAAAAAATATTTGGACAAAAAGTAACAGTATTAGATTTAAGTGCAGTAATTACAGGGATTTTATTAGCCTTCAATTTACCCTCGCAAGTTCCTGTATATACAGTAGTTGTAGGTGCTTTTGTAGCTATTATTTTGGTGAAACAATGTTTTGGTGGAATAGGACAAAACTTTTTAAATCCAGCACTTACAGCAAGAATTTTTTTGTTATTAGTGTATCCTGTACAAATGACGGATTTTAGTGCAGAAATTTTAACAGACATATCAATGGATATAGTAGCAAGTGCAACCATTGAAAATGATGCAGTTACAGGAGCAACAACCACTGAAATTGATTTGTTATCAGGTGCTACACCTCTTGTTTTATTAGATAATAATGATATTGAAAATTTACCTTCTATGATTGATGCTATGACCGGAAATATAACAGGAACACTAGGTGAAACTTCAGCATTGGCAATACTTTTAGGAGGATTGTATTTGTTATATAAACAAGTTATCACGTGGCATATTCCAGTTTTTTATATAGGAACAATTTTTATAAGTGCAACATTATACGGGGGTTTAACTACAGGGTTGTACCATATAATGTTGGGTGGAGTAATGCTGGCAGGAGTTTTCATGTTAACTGACTATACAACAACACCAATGACTGTTAAGGGTCAAATTATTTTTGCGATAGGAGCAGGGCTTTTAACCTTTGTATTTAGAGTGTTTAGTGCATATCCAGCAGGCGTTAGTTATAGTATTTTGTTTATGAATTTGGCTGTACCGTTAATTGATAGATTTGTTTATAATAGAGTTTTTGGTGGAGAAAAAAGAGGAATTAAAGAAGCGTTGAAATTAGGTATGATGATGGGGATAATGGCTTTGATTTGTGCTGGCGTTTTATCCATTGTGAATTTTGTGACAGCTCCAATTATTCAAGGTAAAATTTCTATAGAAGAAAATAGTACATTATTTGAATTGAATTTTTATGCAGAAGAATTTGTAGAAGTTGCTTTTGACGATGGTGAAGAAAGGCAAGTATTTATTGGGACATCTAATGGAAAATATGTAGGTGCTGTAGTAAAAATTGTTTCGCAAGGATATGTAGGCCCAATTGATATGTTGGTAGGAATTGATAATGAGAATTTAGTAACAGGGATATACTTTTTATCTCATACAGAAAGTGCAAGATTTGGAGCTAATATGGTAAACGATGATTTTAAAAATCAATTTATAAATAGAAAAACTCCTCTTATTGTCACAAAAACCGAAGCTAAGGACAATGAAATTTCAATTGTTGCAGGCTCTACAATTACTACAAATGCAGTGGTTAGTGCAGTAAATGAAGCAGTGGAATTTATAAAAAATAATAAAAATGTTGAAGATGTGATTAAAAGTTTTGGAGGTTGGCAATAATGTTAATGCTTGTTAAAAAAGCAAAAGAAAAATTGAGGTTTGATGACCCGATTTTATTACAAATATTGATGCTATGTCCTTTGATTTCTTTAACGAATACTGCTATAAATTCGCTAATCATGGGAGGGTTAACTATAATAGTTTTTTTGTGTTCAATGATTATTATATGTAAAATCCAAACAAATATACCAGCTCAACTTTATTTGTTTATAAGGTTGATGATAATTGCAAGCTTTACTACTATAGTTGCGTTAATTTTTCAGGCTTTTAATTTTGAAATGTATAAGCAATTTGAAATTTTTATACCTTCTATTATGGTAAATAGTTTTATTTTAAGTTTATGTATCAAAAAAAGTAATGGGCTTAATGATAGTGTTTTATTAAGTGGATTATTTTTGGGGTGTGTATTTATTATAGGTATTTTTAGGGAAATTTTAGGAATGGGTCAATTGTTTGGAAAGCAAATAACGACTATTTATAATTTGACATCAATTTTATCATTAGCGCCGGGGATATTTTTTTTATTTGCCATAGGCTTGGGTATTATTAATGTTCTAAAAACTAAAATAAACTAAAGGAAGTGAGCTATATGCAAGAATTAATATTATTGTTCGTTACTATATCTTTGATTAATAGTATAGTAATAACGGATTATTTAGAGGAGTGTCCCTCTGTTAGGGTGTATAAAAAAATGGAAGTAACTATAAAAGCGGGGTGTGTTATATCGTTTATTTTAATAGTATCTTCAGTATTATTTTATGCTATGTACAATTTTGTGCTGATGCCTCTAAATATGGAATTTTTGCGTATAGTGGTACTTACTGTTTTGATTGTATGGGTGGCGCAAATGTTGGAATTAATATTGCCTTCCATACAATTTATAATGAAAAAATATATGAATTTATTACTTATAAATTGCATTTTGATGGGCTTGATAAGTATGACTATTCAAACGGAAGGGACTCTTATACAACTTGTAATATTAAACATAAGTTCATCTATGACTTGTAGTATTATCTCTATGATTATAGTAGCAATTGCTGAACATTTTCAAGAAAGTAATATTATAGCTCCACTTAGAGGGTTGCCGATTGTATTTATGATAGCTGGGTTTATATCTCTGACATTGTTAGGGTTTGTAACGGTGGTGCAGTTATGATTTTGGTGGTAAGTCCAATAGTTATACTGGGTGGGGTGTGTATAATTTTTGGGGTAACAATGACTTTAGTGCCGAATAAAAGTAAAAATGTGTCTATTTTTGAATGCGAAAAATGCGATTTAGATATTTGCAAGCAGGTAAGATTATCTAGTAATAAAGTAGAGAAGCAGACGGCCGTTGTTAAATGTAATGGCAATAATCATAACTCTAAATTGAGGTATAATTATAGTGGGCATATGGGTTGTGCCGATTTAAATTTACTGGAACTTGGAAATAAAGTGTGTAAGTATGGGTGCTTGGGGCTTGGGAGTTGTGTTGAAGTTTGTCCACAAAATGCTATAAAAATCATTGATGGTTTAGCTGTTATTAATAATAAAAAATGTACAGCTTGTAAAAAATGTATTATAGTCTGTCCTAAATCTTTGATTAAAATCGAACCTGCAAATCCTGTCTATCAGGTTAGGTGTAATTCTAAAGAACGAGGGACTAAGGTAAAATCGTTGTGTAATGTTGGTTGTAACGGGTGTGAGATTTGTGTTAAGTGGTGTAAATTTGATGCTATTAAAATAATAGACAATTTAGCATATATTGATACAAAAAGTTGCACCAGTTGTGGAAGTTGTGCGTCAAAATGTCCAACAAAAGCTATAAATAATTTAATTTTATACAAATAAACAGTTAAAACACTAGGGAGTTAACAAACCAAGGTGTTTTTTTTGTTAAATTGAAAAATAAAGTATCATATCTCTACAAATTATGCTAAAATAAAAAAAGTTAAAGAAGGGAAGATAGTAGCGATGGATACAAGAGAAATGGTAATATTATTATTTTGCATACTCTCGGGATTAACATTTGGTAATTTTTTGGGTTCAGTGTTAGAATCAGTACCAGTATTAGATGCTCTAAATTACCAACAAAACTTTGGATTATTAGAGCCAGTAGAAATTAATCTAGGGTTTTTGATATTCGCATTCCGATTTGAAATTTCAATTTCACTACTCGGTGTGGTTGGTATGCTACTTGGAGTGGGAGCGTTTAGGAAGTGGGTATAAAAAAATACTTGATAAAAGTATAAAGTGTGAGTAAAATGGCAATTCTCTTTATAAGTTAAATTAAAAGGGGTTGTGTTTATGCATATAGAAGCTTATTCTAACGAAGTAAAACCATATGAAAAATTTAAAAAATATGGAGTTAATGGGTTAACTGATGTTGAGTTAATAGCAATTTTATTAAGGACGGGTACAAAAAATAAGAATGTTTTTGAAATCTCAAAACAATTACTTACAGATAGAGAGGGTAATTGTGATTTGAGGCAACTTGCAAATTTTACCCATGCAAAACTTACACTGGTAGAGGGACTTGGCGATGTAAAGGCTATGCAGTTATTAGCTGTTGTAGAATTATCGATGCGACTAAATCAACTAAAGTCCCCTACTAAAGTTGAAGTTACAAAACCTGATATGATTGCTAAACTTTTGATGACGGAATTGAGGTGGGAAAAACAGGAACATTTTTATGTTATTTTATTAGATACAAAATGTCAAATTATTGCTAAAGAGTGTATATCAAAGGGGAGCTTAAATTCGACAATAGTTCACCCAAGAGAAGTTTTTAAAGTAGCTATAGATTGTATGGCAAACAGTATAATCGTGGCTCACAACCACCCAAGTGGTGACCCAGAGCCTAGTAAAGAGGATAAGAATATTACAAAGCGATTATTAGAAGTCGGTAGTATTGTTGGTATTCCTCTTCTTGACCACATTATTATAGGAGATGGAACGTTTAGGAGTTTAAAATCTGAAATGGGATTTTAGTTTGATGTTGAAATAAGAGGAAAAAAATTGTATTATGATAAATAGAGCATTTTAGAAATCAAATTAACTTAAATATATAAAACTTATTAAGAGGAGGACATTATGTTTGGAAAAGATATGGGTATCGATTTAGGTACAGCAAACACATTAGTATTTGTAAAGGGTAGAGGTATTGTGGTAAATGAACCGTCGGTAGTTGCTATAAAAGAAAGAACTAATCAAGTTTTGGCTGTTGGAGATGAGGCAAAGCAGATGATTGGTCGTACTCCTGGAAATATTGTTGCAATTAGACCCTTAAAAGATGGTGTAATTGCTGATTTTAGTACAACAGAAGCTATGATAAGATATTTTATTGGAAAAGCTTATAAGCAATCTCTTTTTTCTCCAAAGCCAAGAGTTGTAGTTTGTGTGCCATCAGGAGTTACAACGGTTGAGCGTCGTGCTGTTGAAGAAGCTACTATTAAAGCAGGAGCAAAACAAGCCTTAATTATGGAAGAGCCTATGGCAGCAGCAATTGGTTCAAATTTGAGAGTTGAAGAACCAACAGGAAATATGGTTGTAGATATTGGTGGAGGAACTACTGATGTAGCAGTTATTTCGTTAGGTGGGATAGTTGCTAGTAAATCTCTTCGTATTGCTGGAGATGAGTTTGATGAATATATCGTATCTTATATTAAAAAAGAATATAACCTGATGATTGGGGAGAGAACGGCAGAGCAAATTAAAGTAACAATTGGTGCGGCTTACCCAACTCATACAGAGATGACAATGGAAATTAGAGGACGAGATTTAGTATCTGGACTTCCAAAAATTTTAACAATTACATCAGGTGAAATTACAAATGCAATTAAAGAACCAGTTACTGCTATTGTTGATGCTATCAAATCTACACTAGAAAAAACTCCACCAGAACTTGCAGCAGATATTATGGGAAGTGGAATTATGCTAACTGGAGGAGGAGCAATGCTTAGTGGGCTTGACACTCTAATTAGTTTAGAAACTGGTATGCCTGTAAAAATTGCTGAAGAGCCATTAGATTGTGTGGCTAAAGGAACTGGTATGGCTCTTGAAAATATTGAGAAGTGGGCAGGATTATTTGCAGATGAAAACTAGGAAGTAATATAGACAAGGAGAATGCGTGTTGAAGTTATCAATAAAAAAAATTAAGAAAAAATTTATAATAATAGGTGCTGCAACACTCATAGGATTAACGGCTATAGTAACTGTTGGTAGGCGTTATGAAATTGCTCTAGTTAGTGGTCTTGCAGATATTGTTATTTTTCCATTACAAAAAACAACTAATTTTGTAACCTCAAGTGTTGGTGAAATTACTCAGTATTTTACTAATGTGGAGGCGTTAATTTCTACACATGATGAACTTAAAAAAGAAAATGAAAGATTACTTTATGAAAATACTATTCTTGACCAATTTAGTAAGGAAAATTATCAGTTAAAAGATTTGCTTGATATGAAGCAGAGATTTGAGCAATATCCAACAGAAGGAGCAAATGTAATCGCTCGTGACCCAGGGAATTGGTATAATGTTTTTACTATTGATAAAGGAAAATTTTTGGGGGTAAGTAAAGAAGATGTTATTTTGGCACAAGGAGGACTTGTTGGATATGTGCTTGAGGTAACACCTTTTTCGGCAAAAGTTATTTCTATTATAGATAGTAGAAGTTATGTTAGCGCTCAGGTTGTAAGAAGTGGGGATATTGGAATATTAAGTGGGGATATTGAATTAGTTAATGAAGGAATGGCAAAACTAGAAGTAGATATTCATGCTGATATTATAAAAGGGGATCAAATTATTACTTCGTATCTTAGTGATATTTATCCCCCTGGAATACCTATAGGAATTGTAGATGAAGTAGTTGCAGGGAGCAATGGTTTGGTGCAGTATGCATATATTAAACCGTTTGTGGATTTTAATCAACTTAAAAATGTATTGGTTATTTTTAAGGAGAAGCAATCAACAGGGGAGGATTAAGCAAAATGAGAATGGGTGTTATTGGTTTGATGCTAATTATTACACACATATTGCAAGGGTCGATTTTTGGATTTATTAGAATAAGTGATACCTCGCCAAATTTCTTAGTAATGATAGTTGTTTCTTTTGCGTTATTAAGGGGTAGTAAAGAAGGTGGGTGCATTGGGCTAGCAGGTGGATTTTTGTATGATATAACATTTGGGACACGCCTTGGACCATCAGCAATAATTTATGGATTACTAGGATTAATTTGTGGAAGACTTCATGTAAACTTTTATAGAGAAAATTCAATTTTACCATTTGGGTGTACATTGCTAGGTAGTCTATTTGTAAACGGGCTTGTAATGCTTGGATTTATGATAGATGGCGAAACTGATGTGATGTTTTTTATTACCGAAATTATTATACCCGAGTTAGTATATACGATTGCATTAACGTTGATTGTATATAAGTTAAGTTATTTTATTAATGAAAAATTAGAATATCGTGAAAAACGTACTAGAAATATATTTGTACCATAGAAAAATAAAGGGAGGTAAGTGTGAAAAAGTTTTATGAAAAAGTTATTCAACTAAGTACAGAACGTGTGTTCATTATGCTAGTTGGAATATACTGCCTCTTTGCAATTTTGCTTTTGAGATTTTATCAATTACAGGTAATACAATATGATGATTATGCAAAAAATGTACGAGTGGGGGTTGAACGGCAAATTGAAATTCCTGCTACACGAGGATTAATTTTTGATAGATATGGTAGGCCTCTTGCGATAAATCAGCCAACCCATATTTTAAAAGTTGATCAGCAGGTTTCGCAGTCATCAACTCAATTAAATGAAACACTATTAAAAGTTGCACAATTGTTAGAAAGTAATGGCGATACTTATATAGATGATATTCCAATTAGTAAAACAGAACCATTTGAGTATACAGGAACTAAGACTGCAATAAATCAGTTTATGTATAGTATTCCATACAATCATGAGGAACATAGGCAACAGTTATTGGCTTTATCAGCAGAAGAGGTTATACAATATTTGCGTGGAAGATATTACATTCCAGAAAGTATGACTAATGAGGAAGCTAGAAAAGTTATTGCTATGAGAACGACAATGTATCCATACACATACCAGCAATATAAATTAACAACAATTGCTACAGGTATTTCAGAAAATACTATTGCAAGTGTTCAAGAAAATTATATGAATTTCCCAGGAGTAAGTGTGGGGATTGATTCTGTAAGATACTATCCAGAAGGTGAATATATGGGTAATATTCTTGGGTATACCCGTGTGATGACAGATAGTATTTATAGTCAATTAGAAGGTCAAGGCTATGATAAGAATGATGTTGTTGGACATGAAGGAATTGAGCGTTCAATGGAGTCGGAACTTCGTGGGCAAAAAGGGCTTGAACGTATTGAGGTTGATACGTTTGGGAGAAAAGTTCATACTATAGAAGAAGATGCGGCAATTCAAGGAAATGATATTTTTCTCACTATAGATATTGATTTGCAACGAGAAGTTTATACGGCTATTGAAAAAAGATTAAGCGAAGCTTTGGTAGTAAGATTGCGTGGACAAAAGTCAGCAGTATCAGCTAGGGAAGTATTAATTTCTATGATAGAAAGTAGTCAGTTATTAGTTAGTAAGATGAGAGATGCTGAAGAAGGAACACAGCAATTTTATTTATACAACAGTTTATTATTTGAGTATAATAATTTAGATCCTGTAATTCAAGAAGAACTGACACTTCAACAACTACTTTTACAATGGGCTGAAGAAAAAGAGTCCATAATTACTGATAAACAAATAATTTTAGCGATGCATGAACAAGGGTCTTTGAGTTTATCTCCAGAAGTAGTTAATGCAATTTGGGAAAATCCATATGGAGGCGGAGAGGCAATTTTAATTCAGCAACTTCAAGATGGTCACCTAAAACCTAACCAGATGGCAATTGATCCGTTTAGTGCATCAGCAGTAATAGTTGATGTTAATACAGGAGAAGTATTGGCATTAGTAGGGTATCCATCGGTTGATAGTAATGAGCTTGCAAATAATTTTAATTCATATTATCCTACATTATTTGATGATAGAAGTATGCTTTGGAATAGAGCTATGATGACGATAAAAGCGCCAGGTTCGATTTTTAAAATGGTTAGTGCAACAGCAGGTTTAATGGAAGGTGTTGTATCTCCAAATGAGGCTATTTATTGTTCGGGGGTATTTACAAAAGCAGGTGAGCCAGCGCCAAAATGTTGGATTTATAATTCTACAGGTGGTGGGCATGGAGCTGTTACTTTGCAAAGAGCTATAGAAGTTTCATGTAACTGCTATTTTTATGAGGTTGCATATAGATTGGGGATAAAAAATACAGAAGCTTATGGTGGAATTGATGCCTTAACTAAATATGCAACAATGTTTGGGCTAGATGAACCTACAGGAATTGAGCTTCCAGAGGCATCTCCAAATGTATCTATGCCATATAATTTAGTAGTTCAAAATGTAACAAGTGTTTTATCTGGGCTTAGAAATATGAATGAAGAACGGCTAGTAAGTCGGGCTAAAGATATTGGAGATAGATTTACGAAAAGTCTGTATCCTGTTGCAAATGCAAATGCTACTGACATTGAAGGCAGAATTGAAAATCTTATTCAGTATGAGTTTAAAAGAAATATTGAAGTTGTTTTGCAGGGTGCATTAGCAAATGATATTGAGAAAATCACTCAAAAATCTTTGGAAAATATTCAGGGATATTTGCAATTAAATTTAACTGCTGTAGTGGAAGATGTTGTAGTAAATACAATGGCTGATACTTCTTCACGTTCATTAAAAGCAAAAGCTACAGAGCAAGTAACAAAGCATATTAAATATATGATTACAGATACGGTTGAAGACATTGTAGAAGATGCTTTAGATGATATTTTGCCAAATGATATTTTAGAGGTGTATAGATATGCGTATACGACTTTGTATAATAAGGTTGTAATTGCAGACCAAGATCAAGAATTAATAGATGCTCTTGCGTATAAGCTTGCTAATATGGAGGCAGATACAGATAAATATTTAACTATGCTAGAGCAAAAAGTTGCTGAAAGTTTGGTAACTGTAATAGGAAGTTATTTATTTGAAGGAATCGATATGGAGTGGAATGATGGGATAACGATAAGAACTGCAATTGGTCAGGGGCAAAATGCATTCTCACCAGTTCAGATGGCACGTTATACAGCAGCTCTTGCTAATGGAGAAGTTGTGCATGATTTAAAAATTGTAGGAGCAGTTTATGACTCAAAAGAAACCCAAACTCTTCAATCTACAGAGGTAAAAATAAATAGTACATTAGATATTCCAGATGAATATTTAGAGGAAATTTACAAAGGAATGCAACGAGTTGTAACTGGTAGTTCAGGAACTTTGAGAAATCACTTTAGGGGGATACAGGTTGATACTGCAGGAAAAACAGGAACGGCTCAAGAAGGAAAACATGAACACAGTTGGTATGCAGGGTTTGCACCTGTTGATGATCCACAAATTGTTGTAGTAACTTCTGTTTATAATGAAGATGGGCTTGGGAGTTATGGTAGTCAGATTGCTAGAGATATTTTTGAAATTTACTATAACGTTGGACAAGAGGTTGAAAAAACTACGCTTCAATATGAGTTTTTAGAGTAGGGAGGCTATGGATTGAAAAGCGATAATCTTGTTATATTTAGAGGGGCCCTTGATGGGATACAAATTATATTAGATAAAGATGCTCCTTTTGACCTTGTGAAATCGGCCTTTATAAATAGATTAGAAAAAGCTGAAAAATTTTTTCGTGGAGCAGATGTAAACATTCATTTTAAAGGTCGAATTTTAACTAACAAAGAAAAAGAAGAGTTAATGGAAATATTAGCTGCCCAAAATATTTTAAATGTTATTTTTGTACACAAGTTTGAAGATGATAAGCCACAAGTAATTGAAGAACCGACACAATCTGAGCTAGAAGTACCAACACAAATACAGCCAAAGTTAGAAAGAGAAGATGAATTAGTACCAAAAAATACACAAGCCCAGTCAGATATGGACCTCGAGAAAAAAGAAGTTAAGTTGGTTCGGGGGAATGATATTTCTCCTTTGATAAAGAAAGAAAAAGTAGGTTTTATATCAAAAACCACAAATAGAATTAGGCAATTTGGAAAAGGAACACCTACTATTCGCAAAGATTTAATAAGAAGTAGTAGGACTCCTATTGCTGCTGTAGTGGAAAATAATGGTAAGGTTGGTAGCACATATTTTCACTATGGAATGTTGCGTTCTGGGCAAGAATTAAGTTATGGAGGTAGCGTTATTGTACTTGGAGATGTTAACCCGGGGGCTGTAGTTAAGGCTGACCAAAATATTATAATTTTAGGATATTTAAAGGGAAGAGCCCATGCTGGATTATCCCAAAAAAATGCTAATGCTTTTATTATTGCTTATGGAATGCGACCCGTGCAAATAGGAATTGGAGTACACATTGCAAATACGCCAGAAGACGAACGACAAGAAGGAGCAGAGCATAGACCTCAAATTGCATATATTGTAGAAGAACAGATTTATGTGGAAGAAATTGATTTTAAAACGCTCCAAAATATGATAGAATAATAAAAAACTAGTATTTATTAACAATTTAGGAGGGTTTGAATATGGGACAAGTTATTGTAATCACATCAGGAAAAGGTGGCGTTGGTAAAACAACTAGTACAGCCAACATTGGTACAGCACTTAATATTTTAGGAAAAAAGGTTGTATTATTAGATGCAGATATTGGTCTTAGAAATTTAGATGTTGTTATGGGCCTTGAAAATAGAATTGTATATGATTTAGTAGATGTTGTAGAAAATCGCTGTAGAGTAAAACAAGCTTTGATTAAAGATAAAAGATATGGTGAATTATATCTTTTACCTGCAGCACAAACTAGAGAAAAAGATGCAGTTACACCAGACCAAATGAAAAAACTTTGTGATAGCCTAAAAGATGATTTTGATTATATAATCGTAGATTGTCCTGCTGGAATTGAACAAGGATTTAAAAATGCGATTGCTGGGGCTGACCAAGCCGTAGTAGTTACAACTCCAGAAGTATCAGCTGTTAGAGATGCTGATAGAATAATTGGATTATTAGAAGCTAATGGGGTAAGTAATATCAAATTAATTATTAATAGAGTTAGAATGAATATGGTAAAGCGAGGCGACATGATGGCTATGGACGATGTTGTTGAAATTTTATCTATTGATTTAATTGGAGTTGTTCCAGATGATGAAACCATTGTGATTACTACAAACAAAGGTGAACCAGCAGTAAGTACTCCAAACTCAGTTGCAGGTAAAGCGTTTTCAAATATAGCAAGTCGACTACAAGGAGATGAAGTACCATTTTTAAATTTGGATACTAATGACAATTTAATGATTAAGGTGAAGAAGATATTTGGCTTTACACAGTAGAAAAAGGGGGTAAAGCGATATGGATTTCAATCAATTATTTGTAAAGAAAAATCAGTCAGGTAATTTGGCAAAAGATAGATTAAAATTAGTTTTAGTACATGACCGTATAAATTGCTCAAATGAACTTTTGGAGATGATGAAGGCAGATATTTTAACAGTGATGTCAAAGTATGTAGAGGTAGATCATGATAATCTTATAATCGAGGTAGCTTCTTTTTCGGAGGGTACAGTAGAAAAAAATCCTATTCTTTCAGCAAACATACCAATTAGAAACCTCAAAAAAGAGTAATGAATAAGGAGTTGCATATGCTAAAAATAAATAAAAAATTAATAAAACGGATAGATATCTGGACCATTTTACTGATATCTACTTTGGTGAGTATTGGAATATTAGCTATTAGTAGTGCAACTTCATATTCAGGGGATACGTCGATTGCGAGTAAGCAGTTTACATTTTTTGTAGTTGGACTTGTATTGATGATAATTATTATGTGTATTGATTATCATCTATTGGGTGAGTGGTATCTTGGAATTTATGCAATAACAAATATAGTACTCATATTAGTATTTTTTATAGGAGATAATGTAAATGGTGCTACAAGATGGATTGACCTTGGATTTTTTCAAATACAACCATCAGAATTTGCAAAGATTGCTATAATTGTTTGTACAGCGAAATTAATTTCTGTGAAAAATGACAGAATGAATTCTGTTGTAACAGTAGGATTGATAGGAATGTTCCAATTTATACCCTTCATTTTGATTAATAGGCAACCAAATTTATCAACAAGTATTGTCATATTGATTATTTTAGTGGTACAATTGTTTGTAAGCAAATTGGAAATGAAATATATAGTTTCTTGTAGTATAATTGGTGTAATTGCAATTGCGTTAATTCTTGGATATATAGTTAGAAATCCTAATCAACAAATAATAGATAACTATCAAAGAAATCGTATAGTAACATTGTTTGAAGGTGGGGATTCAAAAAGTGATAACTACCAAACTAGCCGTTCGGTTGATGCCATTGGTTCTGGTGGGTTTTATGGAAAAGGATTATATCAAGGAGCTATTAGCCGATTAAACTATTTGCCTGAGTCACACAATGATTTTATTGTTTCTACTATTGGAGAAGAGTTTGGTTTTGTAGGCGTATCAATTTTAATTACAGTAATCTTACTATTAATAACACGGGGAATATGGATTGCATACACTGCTGCTGATGATTTTGGAAAGCTTATAGTTGCGGGCTATATAGGAATGATTGCGGCTCAATCATTTATAAATATGGGGGTTGTAACTAGCATTTTACCAAATACAGGATTACCAATGCCGTTTGTTAGTTATGGGGGAAGTTCCTTGTGGGCAAATATGATGGGGATTGGTTTAGTTTTAAGTGTTGCTTTACGTAGAGATGAAACAATGTTTTAATGTATATTTTTGAGGAAATACCAAGATTATACTTCTTTGTACTAAAAGTAAAAGAAAAGGAGAGGTTACTCGACAATTATTTGTCCGTATTTTGAGTAATGGTGAAAATATGAATGTAGGTTTAATTGCACACGATGCTAAAAAGAAATTAATGGAAAACTTTACTATTGCTTATCGTCATATTCTTGCAAAGCATACGCTTTATGCAACAGCTACAACTGGTAGATTGGTTGAAGAATCGACGAACTTAACAATTTATAAATATTTGGCTGGTCATCTTGGAGGGGCCCAACAGCTAGGGTCACAAATTGCCCATAACCAGTTAGATATGGTAATCTTCTTGAGAGATCCAATTACTCAAAAGCCACATGAACCAGATATTGGAGCATTAGAACGCCTTTGTGATATTCACAATATTCCAATTGCAACAAATTTAGCAACAGCTGAATTATTAGTTAAAGCTTTGGAACGTGGAGATTTAAGCTGGAGAGAAGTTGTAAGATAAAAATTTTAAAAAAGACTTAGTATTAAGTCTTTTTTATTTGGCAATAATTATAAAAATACTAATGAGATTTTGGAGGAAACAATGTCAGCAATAAAATTACCAGATTATTTACTAAAAAAGGTGGATAAGCCAGCACGTTATATAGGAGGAGAACTTAACACTTTCAACAAGGATTTGAATGAAATAGACATACACTTTGCTTTTGCATTTCCAGACGTTTATGAAGTTGCAATGAGCCATCTTGGTATGCAAATTTTGTACCACTTTTTCAATAGAAGAGAAGATGTTTTTTGTGAAAGAGTATTTTCACCTTGGCATGATATGGAAAAAATTATGCGTGAGAATAATATTCCACTATTTAGCTTAGAATCACGTACACCTATAAAAAACTTTGATTTTCTGGGCTTTACTCTGCAATATGAGATGAGCTACACAAATATTTTAAATATGTTAAACTTAGCAAATGTGCCAATTTTAAGTTGTGATAGAACAGAAGATGATCCAATTGTAGTAGCAGGAGGGCCTTGTTCGTATAATCCCGAAACTCTAGCTCCATTTATTGATTTTTTCTATATTGGAGAAGGAGAATATTTATATGATGAAATTTTTGAGTTATATAAAATTTTTAAACAAGAGGGTAAAACACGTGACCAATTTTTAGAGGCATTATTGAAGTTTGAAGGTATTTATGTTCCTAAATTTTATTCGGAAACTTACAATGAAGATGGAACTATTAAAGAAAAAATAAGTTTGCACCCTGATGCAAAATTAGAAATTAGAAAGCTTGCAATTGAAGATATAGATGCAGTTTTTTATCCAGATAAACAAATAATTCCTTGGATACAGGCAGTTCATGATCGCATAACTTTGGAGATGTTTAGAGGCTGTTTAAGAGGTTGTCGTTTTTGCCAAGCTGGCATGATTTATAGACCAGTACGTGAAAAATCAAAAGATACTTTAATTAAACAGGCCAAAAATCTTTTAGCCTCAACAGGTTATGAAGAAATTTCTCTAATTTCGTTAAGTACAAGTGACTACAAAAATTTAGGAGAATTTACAGAAGAATTAATTGATATTTGTAATGAACAGATGGTCAATATTTCACTGCCATCTATGAGAGTTGATAAATTTTCTGTAGATTTAATGCAAAAAGTTCAGGAAGTTAGAAAAAGTAGTTTAACGTTTGCACCAGAAGCAGGAACTCAAAGAATGCGTGATGTTATTAACAAAAATATTACAGAAGAAGAAATTTTACATGGGTGTGACCTTGCATTTAGAGGTGGTTGGAACAGAGTAAAATTATATTTTATGTTAGGATTACCTAATGAAACCGAAGAAGATGTTGTAGGAATTGCACAACTTTCAGAAACAATTGCTAAACAATTTTATGCAATAGATAAAGATGAAAGACAAGGTTCATTGCAACTTGTAGTTAGTACTTCTTGTTTTGTGCCAAAACCTTTTACTCCATTTCAGTGGGACGCACAAGATACGACAGCTTCATTTATGGAGAAACATATGCTTCTTAAAAATAGTATTCGTCGCAAATCTATAAAATATAATCATCATGATGCAAAAACTAGTATTTTGGAAGCTGTAATTGCAAGAGGTGACAGACGTGTGGCAAACCTTATTCATGAAGCCTATAAATTAGGAGCAACTTATGATAGTTGGGGAGAACATTTTGATGAAAGCAAGTGGGCTAAAGCTGCTGAAATTAGTGGAGTTGACTATGCTTTTTATGCTCAGCGACAAAGAGACTACAAAGAAGTTTTACCTTGGGATTTCATCAATATTGGAGTATCAAAAGGTTTCTTAATTAGAGAAAGTAAGCTATCTAAAAAAGAACAAACTACACCTCATTGCCGTGAAAAATGTTCAGAATGTGGAGCTAAACAATTATTTAACAAAGGAGTTTGCTATGAGAATTAGAGGAAAATTTACAAAACTAGGAGCAATAAAATACGTTGGGCATCTTGATACTGTACGCTTATTTCAGCGTGCAATCAAAATGGCACATATTCCAGTGGCCTATTCAGAAGGGTTTAATCCACATTCAAAAGTATATTTTGCGATGCCTTTATCTGTGGGCGTTTCGAGTGAAGGGGAGTATATCGAAATTAAAACTACAAAAGATATAGATTTAGATGAAACTACAAATTCATTAAATAGTGTGCTTCCAGAAGGTATAAAAATGGAAAAATTTGTGGAAGTTGAACAACAGATGCCAACTTTAATGAGCCAAGTAGATAGGGCAGACTATGTTTTAACTTTGGAAGCACCAACATCTCCAGAAATTTCAGAGCTTGAGGAAAATTTAAATCAAGATACACTGATAATCCGTAAGCGTAACAAAAAAAATAAATGGTCAGAGGTAGATATTAAACCGTTAATTATTAACTACCATATAGAAAAAAATGAGGAGCAAATTATTATCAATACTCAAATTAAAACTGGAAGTAAAGCTAATTTAAGTCCAGAGTTACTTCTACGAGCAATTTGCCCAAATCATTTTGATACTTTGGTTTACGATATTCACAGAAAAGAGCTGTATAATGAGCAAGAAGAAGAAGTTACCCCACTAAAGGATTGTGTTAATGTATGATAACTTTAGTCGTTGATAAAGGGGTGGCATATACTAGAGTTGCCAAGATTATTGAGAATAAAGTTCAAAATTTCTTTGTAGTTAACCATTTTCAGGAAGAACGACAAGACCAAATTTATATAGGTCAAGTTTCAGATATAGTTAAAGATTTAAAATGTGCATTTGTAGACTTTGGTCAAGATAAAAAAGGAATGCTTAATTTTAAATTAATCCCAGAAGAATTTCGACCAAAATTAAATATTGGAACTCGACTTGCTGTTCAAGTTGCAAAAGAACAATCGGGTTCAAAAGGGGATAGATTAACAAGTTATTTAAATTTAACAGGCCTATATTGTGTATGTTTATTGTTTGAAAAAGGGGTAGCAATTTCCAAAAAAATTTCTGACAAAGAAGAAAGAGAACAGTTAAAAAATTTGGTTATGGAAATTTCTCAAAATAAGTATGGTTTTATTGTAAGAACTGATGCTAAAGATGTTGAGCCAAAAATTTTGGAACAAGAAATTTTATATTTAATGCAACAAGCAGATAAGTTAATAGAAAGCAAAGATAACTTATCTAAGGGTACAAAAATTGAATTGTGTGAAATAAATTATGGACACTGGTTATTAAATCAAAATTTAAATAATACTTCTATCCGATTACTTTGCAATAATAAGGAAGAAACTGTAAAAATTAAATTATATTTAGAACAATTTTTTCCAAATTTAGAACTGGAAATAGTGCAGTATAATTATGCTGACCAGCCATTTAAAATTATTGATATAGAACGAATATTTTCTGAAACTTTAAAATATAGTGTGTGGTTAAAAAATGGGTCTAATTTAATAATTGAAAATAATGAAGCATTAACTGTAGTTGATGTAAATACAGCTAAAGCGAATTTTACCAAAAATAAAAATATATCCTACGTAAATAAGCTGGCAGTTGAAGAAACTATTTATCAAAGTATAAAACGTAATTTGGCAGGTATAATTATTATAGATTTAATCCAAATGAATGATGATCAAAATTTAGAAATTTATCAATTTGCAAAAGATTTAATTTTAAAATTAGATAGAGGTCGTACAAAAGTATATCCCATTACAGAAATTGGTTTGATGCAATTAACTCGTTCACGACAGTATAAACCTATACATGAAGTTATATTTACATCTACAATCAGAGATGGACAGAGAGGACTATGTTATCAACTTAGTTATATTTGTTATTTGTTAGAACAAAAGTTAAGACCTGTTATTTCAAATAATGTACATTCAACTTTTAATGTACAAGTGTCTAATGAACTCAAAATGTTTCTAAATAACACTCACTTTATAGAGGAATTTGAGAAATATTACAACATTAAATTAAATATTTCTAAATCTGATTTAAAGGATTATTTTAAAGTTGAATATCATTAAAAAATAGGAATGTAAGTATATTTTGAGAGTGTATATTTATATACAAAAACTTTTGCTAATGTTATATTTATTCGATTAGTTTTTATAAAATTTACTAATGAAAATCCACATATTGGGGCATACTTGTACTATTAAAAAATATTGGAGGTATTTATGGTAAATTTTAAATGTAATAACTTAAAAAAAGCAGTCCTTACTAAACTTGAAAAACAACCAACCGATAACATCACAGAAGCAGAGCTAAACGAAGTGACAGTTCTTAATTTAGGAGGAAAAGAGATTAGTAGTTTGGAGGGGTTAGAGCATGCCAAAAATTTAACTCATCTAAATTTAAGTTACAACAATTTAACAGATATTAGCCAAATTTCAAATTTTACAAAGCTTATGAGCTTGGATATTTGGCATAACAAAATTGCTGATATTAGTGCAGTTGCAAGCCTAAAAAATCTATCCAGCTTGGGGCTTTTAGATAACAAAATTAGTGATATTACACCATTGTCAAAATTAAAAAATCTTAGTGTTTTAGGGCTAGCTCAAAATAATATCAGCGATTTGACTCCACTAGAAAATTTAAAAAACCTAGAGTTTATATATTTATCTAACAATGGAATTAGCGATATTACACCCCTAGCAAAACTTAAAAATTTAGTTGAAATTGGATTATTTTTTAATAAAATTACGGACTTAGTTCCACTAGCTGAACTTACAGAATTAAAGGGATTATATCTAAATTCTAATCAAATTAAAGATATCACCCCATTAAAAAATTTGACAAAATTGGAATATTTGAACCTATCTGAAAATAAAATTACAGATATAAGTCCAATCGCACACTTTAAACATTTAGTTTCCTTAGATTTGTTGGAAAACCCAATTAATTTAACTGATGCACGCACAATTAAAATGGTTGAGGATTTACGCCAAAGTATTATGCAAGCAAGCTAAAGTTTATGCCTATCACCAAAAGTGGTAGGTTTTTTTATTACTGAAATATAACTTAAATATTAAATGTTTAAACTATATTTACATAAATGTTGTAATATAAGTAATGGGTATGAAACTTTTTATAAATATTTTTCAAAAGAGAAATATCAATAAAAATTTGCTCTCAAAAATTACGAACAACAAAATGGAACAAAAATGGGAATTTATTCTAAATAAATGTTAAATTAAACTATTTTATATTTATATTTTTTCTAAATTCTTGCAATTATATCTATCATATGATATAGTTTTTTTGTAATTAAATTATAATCTAGTTAATAAATTAATAATATCTATAACTATAAAATTGGAGGAAATTATATATGAAATCAAAACGATTGAGCTTGGTTATTGCAGGAATTATGCTGGGGTGTCAGATTGGTACAGGCTATGCAGTACAAGCGTTTAATACATATTCACCAATCATTATTGCAACGAATGATGTAGATAATGAAGCAACAATTTCAATTAGAGATAACAATTTAGAGCAAAAAATTTTGGAGCAAGTAGATAACAATCAAGATGGCAAAATTCAGCTAAGTGAAATTGACTCACTTAAAAATTTAGTCGCAGATGATGCAGGCATTGAACTCATTGATGGAATTGAAAATGCGATTAATTTACAAAGTCTATCTTTGACAGATAATTTAATAGAAAATGTATCGTATTTATCAACATTATCTCAACTTACAAAATTGGACTTATCAAATAATAATATTACAGATATTACGCCTTTATTAAAACTGAACAATCTACAACAATTAAATATAGAGCAAAATTTATTGGATTTAAAAAATGAAACTACACTTAATGTTATTGAAACTTTAGAAAATAATAATGTTCAAGTAACATATTTAAATCAACAAATGATGGTTGATGAAGAGTCACCAATTTTGGAATATGATGGAGAATTAGAGTTTGAAGTTATGCAATATGAGTACTTTGAAATGCCTAATGTTGTAGCCGTGGACAATTCAGGTGAAGCAGAGATAAATTTATTGATAACTAAAGATGAAGAGGAAGTACAAAGTTTTACAACATCAATTTTTGGATTATACACATTAACTTATACTGCTGTTGATAAATCAGGAAATGAAAGTGACCCTCTATTAATTTCTTTAAATGTAATAGAAAGTGAAGTCGATGAAGTTTTAATATTTACAGATGCCGAGTTAGAAAAGAAGATTTTAGCTGAAGTCGATGAAAATAGAGATGGAAAAGTTCAACGTAGTGAGATTGAAAAGCTAGAACTGCTTTCATTAAACGATATACAAGTTAGCAATTTAGAAAGATTGGAGAACGCTATAAATTTAACAGATTTATACGTTGGAAATAACAATTTAACTGACATCACTTGGCTAGATACTCTTACGAGTTTAACTTATTTATCAGTTTATAACAATGAAATTACAGATATTTCTCCACTTTCTGCTTTAATTAATTTAACCGATTTAGATTTAGGGAATTCAAATGGTGGAAATAAAGTGGAAGATATTAGCCCTATTGCTGACTTAACAAACTTAATGTATTTGAGCATGGATACAAATCTAGTTGTTGATATAACTCCATTAAATGAATTATTAGAGCTTAGGGGTATAAATTTAAGAAACAATCAAATAATAGACTTAGAGCCACTTTCAGGATTGGAAAATCTATTATTTTTGAACGTTAGTAACAATGAAATTTCTGATGTTTCGGCACTTGATGGGCTAGGTCTTATGGAGCTTGACCTAAGTGGAAATAATATTACAGATATTAGTGCATTAGCTTCATTAGAATTTTTGTGGGAACTAAATCTTGAAAATAATTTTCTGAATTTAGAAGACGAAGAAACGATGAATGTCATTAATTATTTTATAGCAAGTGGAGCAGATGTTTCTTATGAACAACAAAAAGAACAATTTGATGATGAAATTCCAATTTTAAATTATGACGGAGAAATTCAAATTGTAGTTGTTCAAGGAGATAAAAACTTTGAAATGCCAGTGGTTACAGTAAGTGATAATATTGATACTAACCCTACCTTAAGCCTTAAAATTACTAAAAATGGTCAGGAAGTAGATGAGGTAGACGTTAATCAATTAGGAACTACGGTTCTAAGTTATACAGCTGTAGATTTTGCAGGAAATCAAAGTCGCCCTCTTACTTTAAATGTTAATGTAGTTTTAGGCAATGATACAGAAAGTCTTGCAAAAGCTATTTCATACGCAGAAAGTCAGATGTTAAATATCCAACAAAGTAGTAATGGACATAATGTTTTTAGAAGCGAAGAGTGGGTTACTTCTGTTGAATATAACCGTTTAGCTGTCACAATTACAGCATCAAAAAGAACACTAGAAGATTTTGAAATAACTCAAAATGAGTTAGATAAACAATTAGAAACTTTAAATATTGCTGTAGCTAATTTTAATGATGCAAAACAATATGGATTAAAACGTGATATCGAGCCAGAGGCAGTTGAGGACACAGAAATTCCAGTTATAAACTATACAGGTAAGTTAGATTTTGAAATTTATCAGGGACAAAGTTTTACAGTACCAAGACTTACAGCCACTGATAACATTGATGAAAATATGACAGTTTCACTGGAAATTAGAAGAAATGGTTTAAAAGTTGATATATTTGATTCAGAGTTATCGGGTACTTATAAATTGAC
The DNA here is from genome assembly GCA_002007365.1 of Epulopiscium sp. Nele67-Bin005. GTDB lineage: Bacteria > Bacillota > Clostridia > Lachnospirales > Cellulosilyticaceae > Epulopiscium_D. Next base: position 30,815 of record LNZR01000072.1, read on the forward strand.
ATATAGTGCCGAGGATAGTGCAGGTAATCAGGCTGAAGATGTTATAATTTTAGTTAAAGTTAATAAAGTCGATGAAAATACAGTAATTCCAGAAGTAGAAGAGATTGAGGAAGAAATAATTCCAGAAGTAGAAGAGGTTGAGGAAGAAATAATTCCAGAAGTAGAAGAGGTTGAGGAAGTGCATGTGTGTTTGTATGTAAAAGCTCATTTTATTGCATTTATTTGTTTTGGAGCTTTTCCAGTGTTTTACGAAGAAGATTGAAAGAAAAATAAATTTGTGTTCAAATTAAGGACAAAGACTGAACATAAATACAGCTTCTTCAAACATCAGTAAGCTTCACCATTCTCTGGCTGGGGTTCACTATAGTAAAAGCTTGTCCCTCATCGATCCTGACAACCTGCCTCTCTTACATCAGGCTACAACGGAGGGTCTTCACAGTGTGTCTGCTGCTACTGCGTCACCATACCATCAGCAGTTCAGGGCAGCTGTCACATGGATTGGTGAGTCAAGTACAGTTATATTCACTAACATTTACACAGAACTGTGAAGATTACTCAATTTCCATACAACTTATGGTACCGTCAATAAAGTGAGCAACAGACAAACAGTTTAAAGAACTGATTCAGTGAACATTAATACTCTCTTTACCTGCTCAGCTACAACAAAGGATGGAAACTGATACATCTACATGCAGCATGTGAACTCTTGATCACACTTACCTGCTTATCTACAACAAAAGAAGGAGACTTTTGCATTCACATATAGCATATGGATCCTTAAAAAATACATTTAATTTTCTTATGTCTCCATGTGGAAAATACACTCTTAATAAATAATGAGACTTTTCCATGAGCTCTGACCTGAAAATACTGCGAGAATCGTGTTATATTGTGCCATTTAACATTTACAGTTGTTTGAGTGTTTGTTTGCTATTGCCTGAGCTAATTATTTTACACTGTGCTATATATTATGTTTATGCTGTCTATTGCAAAGGTTTGATTGGATTTGCTGAATGGATTTTCATCTAACTCAGAGATAATCAGTAAATCAAAACCCTTGAGATTCAGAAAGGTTAATGCTCAATTCTACAACAAGATTACTGTTGTTTGTGGAACATTTAAAAGAAAACAAATGAAGCCTTAAAAAACATTTCAAAGGATTTATTACACACTCTGAAATTCGTTAACCGCAGTCTTTTGTGTTTGTACCAAAAAGAAGAAATGAATGGCTGGACTGAAATATCATCAAAGACAGCCGGCAGGAAGGCAGAAACTAAATATTAGTACCAGCAAACAGAACAATGCAGAGTCTCAAGCTCTTGCCTCAATTAAAACAGTAAAGAGTTTGTGATGAACTTTCTTTGGCAAAACATTATTAAATTTAGGCTAAGTTTTAAAACAGGGTTAGGAAGAAACACATGACTTAGTAAGGCATTACAGTAATTTTATTACTTTTCCCAGTAGCTAATAAAACAAGGGATTACAACTGCCAAAACAGCAACTATATTACAGTTACTGCATCACTAGAGAGGGATGTTTTTGTCCTCAGATATCTTATGACAATGAGACATATGTGCATGTGATGTATATTTATTTTTCTACAAGAGGCTTATTTTGATTTGATTTGATTTCACTAACACTGTTGAAGTCCTGATGAGCTGCTGATGGTGTTTCTGTGCTTAAGCATGACTTTAAATTAGTATCCATCAAAACAAAACGAAGTCGGTTGGGTTTCAAAAGTAATATAGTAAAGTAACAAGTAACATACCTAATTACTTTTGATACAAAGTAATAAATATAACAAATTTATTACTTTTAGATTGAGTAATCAGCAATAAGTAACTTATTACTGTTTCAGAATAACTTGCCCAACACTGGCGGGCACACAGCAAAGGCGTTTGTGCACAATTCTATTAACGCCTCCATTTTCTTTGAAGAC
>LNZR01000073.1 GCA_002007365.1 Epulopiscium sp. Nele67-Bin005
AGCGAGTACAATCGCTAATCTTTGTCTTAATTTCATCTCTAAACCTCCGTATTTTCTTATAAATCGACAATTTATTTTTACATTTAAAAAATCAGTCTATAAACATTATACCATTCAAAAAAAAAAAACAAGGGGCTAAATATGTTTTTACGACAAACTACCTTGTAATATCCGAGCAAACTCCCAAGAATGTTAACACTATTTGATGTAAAAAAACTAATCCCAAATTGAAATTAGTTTAAATGTTTATTTTATGTCTGCTTATTGACTTACAACTTATAGTATTTTATCATATATATCTCTACAAAATTAAATAAGGACGTGATACAATTGCAATCAGCAACAACTCCAGAAGATAATATTTTAAATCCACGCAAAGTTGAAATAATTGACGACATTGTTTACATGTCACCCTTACCAAATTTTAAACACAACAAAATTATGTTCCGTATCACCTCACCATTTGAGGCATATCTTAAAGGCAAAAAATGCAGTGTGCATATGGTGGGTAATGTCTATATAGACAAAGACAATCCCAAAACACTTGTTATACCAGATATAAGTATACTGTGTGAACCTGATAAATTTAAACTTGCTGGCTACTATGGTGTGCCAAGTCTTATCGTTGAAATTTTATCAACTAATCGAAAAGATGACTTAGGAACTAAATTTGAATTTTACGAACGAATGGGGGTGTCTGAATATTGGATAGTTGACCCTCTAAACGATTCAATCAATCAGTACATTTTGGTAAATGGTAGATATAAATTGTTAGATGCATATCGCCACTTGCTTCAAGAAGAATTTGAAACACTTGATGAAAAAGAACAAGAAGAATACAAAACTTCTATTGTCCCTAACATTTTCTCAGATTTAGACATTCCCCTTAAAGATGTCTTTGAAGATTAGTTTGTGCACCTTAAAAGGTGCTCTTTTTATTTCAATAAAGACAACCTATCTGCACCTTTTTCCTACAAAACGTCAATCCAAGTCTTACCACATTTTCGACCCTATTAGCTCGCATCTCCTCGGCATAACCCCTATCATCTATTCCAATCGGTATTTTCTTCATTAATATATCACCTCTTTTCATAATTATATCAAACAGGCACAAAAAAACCAGCCCAAAGGCTGGCTATATAAATTAAAGTTTTTCTTCAAATGCTTTCCAATCAGCAATAAATCTTTCAATCCCTGCATCTGTTAGTGGGTGTTTTACCATTTGCTCAATAACATTGTATGGAATTGTTGAAATGTGTGCACCTATGCGAGCAGCTTCAATAACGTGTATTGGATTTCTTATGCTTGCTGCAATGATTTCTGATTCTATTCCATGTGTATTGAATATATCAACGATGTCTTGAATTAAAATCATTCCATTTGAGCCAATATCATCAAGTCTACCTAAAAATGGACTAACATATGTCGCACCTGCACGAGCTGCAAGTAGAGCTTGAGTTGCTGAGAAAATAAGAGTAACGTTAGTTTTTATACCTTTTGATGATAACACTTTTGTAGCTTTAAGCCCTTCTAATGTCATCGGTAGTTTAATAACTATGTTCTCATGAATTTTTGCAAGTTCTTCAGCTTCTTGTACCATTCCATCTGCCTCAAGAGATATAACTTCTGCACTAATAGGACCATCAACAATAGTTGTAATTTCTTTAATAACCTCTTCAAAAACTAGTCCTTCTCTAGCGATAAGTGATGGGTTTGTTGTTACCCCACAAATAACACCTAAATCATTTGCTTTTTTAGCATCTTTTAAACCATTTATTTCTATTACATATATATCAAAAAAATTCACGTTACTTCTTTGTAATGTTTTTTTAAATATATCATCTAAATCATTTATATTTGATATTAAATTGTCACTTAAAGGAACTTTAGTACAAACAGTATATTTTTCTCTATTGTATCTACTTGATACACATAAATAAAATGTTAATTCAGATTTTCCATTTTCAAATCCATAAGGTATTAAAAAATGTTTTGAACCATTTTTTATATATCCATTACCAGTGAATGTCAAAAAAGTATTACTTGCATCATTATATTTAACAAGACCTTTACTCGTAGCAAGCCATAATATACCTTGATTACTTCTATATACAGTTTGAATAATATTTGATGGAACTGAGGTTTCATCTTCTAGATCATGTGCAAAATGTGTAAATTCCATAGTTGTTACATTTATTTTAAATACTCCCTCATCATATATACCTACCCACATATATCCATATTTATCATAGTTTATACTGTGAAAAGAACCGTTATTTTCTAAAAATTCATCAAACAAATAATACTCGACTTTTTTACTTTCATAAGTATCTAAATTCATTTTGTATAAACCATCATCTGTTGCATACCATAAAATATTATATTTATCTATTGCAAAACTTCTAATATTAGTACTTTGGCTTACACTTGTATCAATTTGTTCAAATTTATCAAGCTCTTCATTGTATAAATTAAGACCATCAAAAGTAGATGCTATAATCTTTGAATCATTTGAAACAACAATTTTTTTTACATTATTATGAGTTAAATTACCTTTATCATCCCCTTCTGTATAATTTGTTATTTCTTCAGTAAGAGGATTTATTCTACTTATACCACTTTTGGTAGCTACCCAAAGATCACCATCATTTCCTTTACACAAATTAAGGACGTAATTTCCTACTATAGTATTTTCGATTAATTGATAATGAAAATA
>LNZR01000074.1 GCA_002007365.1 Epulopiscium sp. Nele67-Bin005
GGACTTACTCCAATGGGCAAAAATTAACTCCACAGTTGATAGATGAAATTTGTACTGTAGGACTTGAACAAAAAGTGTTTGAGATGATTAGATATATGGCACAAAAAGATACTACTCAATCCTTAAAAATATATCATAATTTAATAGAAGCCAAGGAAGCACCGATAGGAATTTTAGTATTAATTGCTAGGCAATATCGTAATTTATTTCAAATAAAATATCTACAGCGCCAAAATATGCCCCCCTACCAAATAGCATCACAAGTAGGGTTGCCTTCTTTTGTTGTAGAACAATTATTAATGCAAGTAAATCATTTTACTTTTGCTCAACTAGAACAGATTTTAAATAAATGTTTGGAGCTTGATGAGCAAATGAAAACAGGTCAAATTGATATGGTAAAAGGAGTAGAACTATTGATTTTACAATGTATCCATTAAAATAAGAAGCAGAATTTTACTGCCTCTTATTTTTTTGCTTATTAAATAGTGTAAATAAATTTTGCTAAAGTATATTTTTGTAGTTAATTTAATTATTATATATCGAGATGTAAATTTTCATAATACATCAATCTCAAATGAGTTTTAGCTTTTAAAGCAAATCTCAAATTCAAAAATCGTGATCATGTTACAAAAGTGTCGCATATCAATTTATTATTTGCTGTTTGCACAAAAATTCATATGTTGCATCAGGAACTAAAGTTTGTAATAACTCAAAATTATTATCTTCAATACATTTTCTAACTTTAGAAGCACTAATGACCTCCCCACCTATTTCCTTACGCTCAATTTCCACAAGCTCTATCCCGTACTGTGGTAAGATTTTTTTCATACTTTCATTATAGCCATTTGTAACTTTACAATGAGGCTCATGCCCTACAAATCGTTTGGAAATATTAAGTACAGGAGCTATTTCATTTGCAAATATTGTTAAGTCGTTCGCAACATCTACCGAATTATCTAAGTTATCTTTTGTGAAATATTCTGGAAAAGTCACCTGAGAAATAATAAATTTACCACTAGGCAAAATTTCAACATTAGATAAATGTTTAAGATTTTGTTGCACTAAAGTAAACCTCTGTTCAAAAGTATAAACAGATTTATCTTCTTCAACAACAAATACAAAAAGCTTGTCCACATTAGAACTAGCAGTTTCAATTAAAAATTTGTGACCCAAAGTAAAAGGGTTGCAATTAACAACAACAGCCCCAATAATACCAGAGTTAGAAGGGAAGTCCTCCTTGAGCTTATTAATATAAGAGTGCCATTCATGGGCATGATATTTAGTAAAAACAAAAGTTTGGAACTCCTGAGCCTCTTTTTGCATATAGGAATTAGATTGTTCAATGGAATTTTCTAACTCAAGTTGAAGTTTAATATGGTCAAAAATAATTTTAGCAAGCACCTCATTAGCTTTAGGGCTAAAGTGAAGTCTATCAATGAATATTTTTTCATCTAAATTAGGCTCTAAAAAGATATCATGAAAGTTAATATAAGGAACTTCGTTGATATTGCAAGCTTTACGTAAGAGGGTGTTAAGTGTTTGAAGTTTAGAAGTAATAGTATTAATATTATTTTCCCATTTAAAGTAATTTAATAATTCTGCATTAAGTAAGTTAGTTTCTAAGCTAGTAAATGTAGATTTTTCTATCAAAAAAGGAAATGCACCATAGTAAAATTTGGTATTATACGATTGGCAGTATTGTTTAATATTATTTAACTCATTTGCTAAATATAGTATAGATTTTTCATTTGTATAAACTTCCTTTATTGGAGTAAATAAGCTAGAACTGAAGATAACAATATCATTTGGTTGTAGGTGAAGCGTTTTTAAGTCAGCTATTAAAGCAGAAATACCATCATTTGCAACACCACCTTTTCCAAAATTATATACACCAATATCATAATTATTAATATCAAATAAAGATTGTAATTGGCTAGAAATTGTATGTTTATCCTCTACATACAAACCTCTAATTCTGGAGTCACCAATAAGATATAGATTTGACTTATAGGTATCTTTTATTCTGATAGTTTCACGAATACCATTAGAATAATTTTCAGTAGGAGAAGTAAAATCTGCATACTGTAAATGAGTTTTAGTTGCAACTAATTTACTATTTGATTGTAGGTTATATATGTATGGTAACCCTTGTTTTTTATACTCTTCAAGATGTTCATACCCCTTGTATATATATTTACCACTTATTTGTCTATTTACCCAATGCAGTTTCCCCCATAAACTCAAGACATTAATAGTTCCCTCAAAAGATGATAATGCTTCATTAATCAAACGTAACATCGTATTATTGCCAGCCTCATCATTAATAGCTAAGACAATATTTACATTAGAAACATCAGCTTGTTCAATAGTTTGTAGCACTTCTTTTAATAGAATAACTGGAATATCCTCAATAAATTTAATATCTCTAGCACCACTATCAATAAAATAATCTATTTTTGCAAGCCTTGAAGAAAGAAACTTTTTTCCAAAAACACCAGCACCAAAAACCATATTTATAAAATTATCTTCAATTAATAATAAAGAAAGAAATTCAAATTGGCTTGTATAAATTTTAATCATATTATAACCCTCCTAATCAAATATTTACTTTTGATTTTAAATAAAAATAAAGAAGAAACTTTTATAGTTTTAAAATATGTCTGTCGAATTATATCCTATTTTACCCCCCCCCCCGAATTGTCAAGAAAAAACTCATAAAATTTACTGGAAATTTATAATTATAAATATTGTAAAAATATAAATCTATAGATAAAAGAATAAAATTAAAAGAGGTAGAAAAACTGTAAAATACAGCTATCTACCTCTTTTAATTTTATAGAAAAGCTAATAATAATTTTCTGATTATTTAAGGTGTTCTACATAGTCCATTAAATTTTCGAGCAATTTAATTTGTTTTTCTTGTAAATCTTGGATTAATTCGCTAAAAATTATTCTTTCATCTCTAAATAAAGCAATCATATCTACTTCCATAAATTCGTGGAATTGTTTCACACTATCATTAATAGACACTCTATGTTCAATAAGCAGGGAGTTATTTTTTTGCAAAATAGTAATTAATTCTTTGATATGTGGACCGTTTAAAGCGTGTTCAGTAAGATGAGAAGTTTGGCGATTAATACACTGCTCTAAAACTTTGCTTTGTTCTTTTAAATCTTTAGTAATAGTTTTAGTTTGAGATTTCAGATGATTTGCAACAATTGATAGTTCATGTTTGACTTCTGTCAAATCAACCGATGGTGCAACTTCTTTTTCATTAATTTCAGCCAAATATCTGGAAATATCATCAAGTTGAATAATCATATTAGAATGAACTATATTAAGATTTTTTTGTAAATTAGCAATAAATTCATTTTGTACAGAAATACTTTCTAATAATTCTTTGTGGTTTTCGTGTTGCTCGTGAAGTAAGTTTTCTGCATTCATATGAGATAAACTTTGAGATTTATCCAGATTTTCACCAATATCATGCATGATTTCAATAAGCTGTTGCAATTTACTATTGGCGTTTCCTAAATGATTTTCTTGTTGGAAATGTTGATTAGTTGAAAAATTTACTAAAGCATTTTCAAGAGTATTTTGTTCATGAATTACATCATTAAAGTTTCTGATTAGCGTATTATTTAGCTGATTAACTGTAGTATAAAGTTCATTTTTCATTACTAGTAGTTCTCTTTGCCCTAAAATAAGCTCATGTAAAAGTTGTTGAATAGAATTGTAAACTACATATGCAAGGCCTAGCAATCCTAATAAAATTAATAAATCTATCATACTAATTTTCCTTTCTAAACTGAAATAATCCTTAACATATTGTATGGCAATAAGTGCTTAAAAATTACTTTTAACTAAAAATTTTACTATAAATTTGCATAAAAAAAGGTAATGCTTGTCTAACATTACCTAGAGTATATTATAACTTGTTTAGTAGTTCCAAAAAAGCAGGGTTATCTATATAATTATTTAGGTAGGACCACCCATTCTTCTTCAAAACTTTTTGAGCTTTTTTAATAGCTTGTCTATCTTTTTTATTGGTATTTGAAATGATTGTATCAATATCTAAAGTTGCTTTTTGTAGTTGATTATAAACTTTTCCTTTAATGAATTCTTCTCCTGTGAAAGGGATAATAATATTTTTAATTTCGGGTTCATTCTGAGGGTTTTTAAGTAGCCTTTGAATGGTTGCATGAGATAATTTCCTATTTACGTCATCTATAAGAGTTGCTTCAATTTTTAATTGGTTTTCTTTAAAGGACCAACTTTGCTCATTAATTTTGTTCAATTTTTCTTCCAAAAGCATTTCTTCTTGTGTAATTTGTTCGATTAAATTCATGGCTTTCTCCTTATACTAGCTTATCTACAATAGTGTTTAAAGTTTTGTAATTATTAGAAATTTGCTTTTGTGCAAGTATAGTTGTTTGTGCAACCTCTTGGTGAGTAGTAGCAATTTCATTAATAATATGCTCCATTTCATCTGTAACTTTTAAAATTGGAGATAAACCAAGAGTTAAAATTTCTGGAAGTTGTTGTAAATCATCACTTAAACTGTTTAGTAACATAGTCTGATTTTGTTGTAAATTACTAATGTTGGTACTTAATATTGTTCTTTCATCAGAAATATTGTCTATTAAATCTTCTCTTATAATTTCAAGAAAATCCTCTTTATTAGATTGAATATTTTCCAGTTGAATTGAAAGGTTGTTATTAATTTGTTCAATCAAAGTGTCTAAAGTAGACGTTTGATTTCCTATATAAGTTTCAAAATCTTGAGTTTGAGATAAAATATTTGAATTTACAATATTCAATTTGCTTCCAACTTCAGAAATATTATGCATTTGCTTAGTTAAAATAGTAGATAAGCTTTCTGTTTGTGAACTAATAAGACTATTATTATCTGCTAAATTATTGCCTAATTTATAAAGTTGTTCTTCTACAAAATGTGTTTGGGCTGAAAGTATAGAGTTTGTATTTCCAACTTCTCCTAATAATTCACCAAGAGAGGTTGTTTGATTTAATAAATCCATTGAGATAATTTCTGTTTGAGAAATTACAATATCATTTAATTCATTAAATCGTTGATTTAAATTATCAATAGCATAAGTTTGTTGTATTGTACAACCTTCTAAAGTTTCAGTTTGAGATTGTAATTCTTCCACTACCAAATTTATTTCAGAAGTTAGACCCTCAACCCCTTTAGTCTGTGCTTCAACCGTTGAAACTACTGAGTTTATTTGAGTTTTTAAAGTTATAAATGTATCTTGTAGAGTAGTATTCATTTGTGAAATATTAGTTGTTTGCTCGTCTAAATATTTAGTTAAGGCGCTAGTTTGTTTAGATAAAGCATCAATGATAGCTAATTCGTGATATTTAAAATTTTTGTTAATTTTCTCTAAAGTAACATAGTTTATATGCTGGCTATTTTGTAATACTGATATCAATTCTGTAATTAATAATTTCATCTGAACTTTATTTTCATCAAGTCCTTCTTGTAAAGCGTTATTATTTTCAATTATAAGATTTTTAGTCCTATCTTCAATATCTCGTACATTGTCAACATAATTCTCCATTAAAGAAGTTGAAAGCTGATGTTGAGCCGATAATTCTCCTTTAAGAGATAAAATTTCATTAGCTTGTATTTGAGAAATTTTTACAATTTTGCTTAGCATATATAAATGTAAAATTCCTAAGACTAATAATCCTACCCCTAAATATAGTAGATTTTCCATAAAATCTTCCTTTCTAAGTATGATAAATAGTATTAATTTGATTGAAGCAATCTAATACTATTTTATCGATATCAATAATAGATGTATTTAATAGTTTTGAGTACATAACGCTAGAGGTGTCGGTAAAAATGTCGCTAATAATATCAACATAAATATCCATATTTTGTTCGATATAAACTTTAAATTTTTGGCGAGCCTGAAAAAATTGTTCTACAATATATAAATTATTATAAAAATCATTATTCATATATTGCGTAATCCATTTCACTCCTTGTAGTTCAAATTCTTTATTGATATTAAATTTTAATGTAGAACGTAAATTTATTGATGGATTTTGTTGAAATTCTTTCAAAATAGTATCAATTATTTTTAAAGAAATATTAATAGGACTATTTAAATTTAGACTTATATTTGGGATTTCAGATTTAAAATTTAGAGATAAAGGTTTATATTTTATCTCTAAATAACTTAAAATATCATGGATTTCTGTTGGATTATCAATATTTTTCACCTTAAATAAAATATTTTTTAGCTTGCGATTTTCCAAAACAGAAAGTTTTTTGAAACATAATATTAGTTCTGAAAACTTTAAATCATCATCAGATAGACTTTTGGTTATCCTTATAAACAATTTTCCAACAGGAAATGGGTGTGGGGTATAACAAAAAATTTCATTATTTTCATATTCTACAACAAAATTAACATCTTTAGATATATTTATAGATGTATAATTTTCTATATTAGATATCAATATATTGGGAAATAATTCTTCGATGATATTTGGTAAGTCATTGGTTAAAATAGTAATTCTATCCCCTAAAATTATTTGTTCTATATTATTTTGAAGCTCAACTTTAGTTTCTGAAGGCGAATTGATATTGTAATTTTTAAAAATATCTTTAAAATATTTTTCCTGAAATTTTAAATTAGCTTCCAAGTTCATTTATAATACCCAACCTTCTATCCATTGGTCATAGTTTTGAAGAGTGGATAATTTGTCATCAATTGCTTTTATTTTAATAGCAATACCTTCATCATCTTCTAACAATAATTCCAAATTTTCTTCTACCGATTTCAATTCTGATTTAAGTTTAATTTCACTGGCTACCAAAATTTCTTTCATACCTTCTTCAAAAATAATATTTAAAACCCCTGATAGTACTTGTTTATAGGCTAATAAATTTTCACTAATTTGTTCTGTGTAGTATTGTTTAGTTTTAACTCGGTGTTCAAGTTGAGTTATTCGTTCAACTTCCTGTTCCTTAATAAAGGCTTCTTGTTGCAACTCAAGCAATTGTTGTTCTAGCCTTTTTTTATCACGGTTAAATTGGATACGAGAAATATTATTAGCCTCAAGTTCTTCTTCTAACTTTGATAAATTATTATATCGAATTTGAATTTCTTGATTATGGATAGAAAGTTGTTGCTCATAATCCATGCGCACTTTTTGATTTTCTACCAAAGTTAGTTGTGTTGGGGAAATCATTTCTCCTATACTATGGCCCATTTTTTCACCCCAGTTTCCCAAAGAAACTATGTCTAATACTTTATTTAAGGCACTAGCTTTTTCAGATGAAAAAAGTTTGGTCGTTTTGGTAGCAACTTGTGTAGCGTATTGGGTAATTTTGGTAATATCTTTTACAGTATCTAACGTTTTTAGGCCTCTTGCTGCAACATTTCCAGCACTGGCACTAGCCCCTATTGGGTTATAAAATATCAATACTGCATCAGCAACTTCACCTAGAATTCTTCCAAATGAAGCACCACCAGTCCCCCCACCTTGAGTTATGACCTCATCATATTGAGGAATATAGCGTCCCATAGTTTGTCGTTCATGTTTTTCATCTTCCAAATTTTGTTCTAATCTAAAAAGTTTGAGTTTAGTATTTTCATCTTGTTCATAAGTGAGAGCTATTTCTTCGTTAATATCTACAATTTCACGGTGTAATTGTTGCTCTTTTATAGCAATTTGTCTATAAATTTCATCTTTGATATAAGTTAAATCTTCCAACATTGGAGGTTCTATATTGCAAGAAAAATCTATCACAGGTGTTGGTAAATTACTGGTATCGAAATTTATATCTTCGTATAAGTTGTTATTAAGTTGTTCCAATCTTTTTACAATATCCATTCCAAGTTCTCGAGCAATATCATTATAAGCAATTTTCATTAGAGTTGAAATTTTTTCTGGAGTTACTTCTTGGCTTACTGCTAAATTATCAGTTACTTCATTAATATACTTTTCTATAACTCTATCAATTTTTTTATTAAAAACTTTTTTGTAATCAGCAACTTTTTCTTTAAAAAACATATTTTTACTATCATGTTTTGCACGTACTTTAGTAATATTGCGTTGAATTTTTGCAACTTCCTTACTAACAGCTTCTTTTTCTTGGCGCTGTGCATTGATATAAATACTTTGTTCTTGTTCCAATTTTTGTAAATGCGATTGCATAAAAATATTAAGCTGGCGTACAATTGTATTTTTAAGTTCAACATTTGGATAAATATCCTTTAAATTTAATAAAATATCCTCTCTAATTTCTTTAAAATATAAGCTGTCTTTTTCTGATAATTTTGTACTTAATGGATAAATTAAAGCATCAGATAACTTTGTATTAGCAACAATTTCTTTTGCAACTTCTGATTTGAACTTTTGGATTAGGGCATTCCCCAACATTTTATAATGACCGTCTTTAAATTCGTCCATATGTGTTAAAATAAAAATAATTTCACTAGTATATTCCAATATTCTATTTATTGAAGTTATATCCGTTGCAGAAATCGTTTTGTTAATAACATAAAAAACTATATCGCTTTTTTTAATAACTCCTTCAGTAATTTCTTCATGAATAGAGTGCAAAGTATTAGTCCCTGGAGTGTCTATCATTACTACGTTTTCTAATAAATATTCTGTTTTTATTGGAATACTAATACTTAAAATATTAGTTTTTTTATTAGTTAAATTAGTTAAGCGATTAATTTCAATTTCATCATATTGCTTGGTGCAAACTTGTCCATCGTCAAATTTTACTACAATTGAATTTTCCTCACCTTTATATAATTCAACTACCATCGGGGTACATTCTGAAATTCCTTCTGCTAAAAGCCCTTCTTTTCCTAGAAGTGCATTAATAAATGATGATTTTCCAGAACTAAATTCCCCAGTTACTACAATTGCCCTTTCTTCATTACGTAAACGTTCTAAATAATATTCAATTTCATCTATATCAATTCCAAATTGACTCATTTCCTGCCATTTCATAATTCAATTTCCTTTCTAAGTGTTGATAATTGTTCAAAAGCTTCATTTAATTTTAGTGCCACTGTTAAATTAATTAGCTGTTCTTCTTTAATTTCTGCTGCTGATTTTCCTTTGGTGCTAGATTGAATTTCTTTTTGTTGTTCAAGTTCTCTAATAGAAAGTTTACTTTGTTCAATAATTTCATTTAATATTTTTTCCATAGGTTTTTTGCGCTTATCTAATTCTTGCTGAATATAGATTTGATATTCATCATACGCACAATAAATTTCACGAATCATTTTTTTGATTACGCTTTTAGTTTGTTGCTGTTCAAAGCGAATTTTTTCTTCAAATATACGATTTTTTTGAATAGTAATTTTTTCTGATAATTCTTGTTTTTTATAGCGCTGCTCAGTTTCTTTTTCTTGTAAGCTCCTAATACCAGTAGCTTCACTTTGCATCACTGAAATTTTTTGTTCTATTTCATTTATAGCTACCTCTTTTTCGAGTTTTATTTTATCAATTAATTCATTTTTTGAGTCAAATTCGGAATTATCAACCCGTTCAATTTGCACTGTTTTTGCCTTTTTACCTACAAAAAAATCCATAATGCCAAGGCCTCCATGGCTTTCTTTTAAAATTTCGTGAGCCAAATATCTATGGATTTGTGGAGTTCCTATTCTATCTAATTCTTCTCGTTTTTCTCGTTCTAATCGGTCACGTTTTTGTTTAAGATTTTCAATTTCATAGGAATATTTTTCTTTTTCTTCAACATTTTCAATGCAAGTAAGTAAATTTTTATTGCATTGTTCAAGCTCCTTTTGAAGTAATTGTATTTCTTTATCAAAATTTTCTAATTCGCTTAAGTCTAACTCGGGTTTAGAGATGCTTAAATCTCCAAAATCTAAAACTGCCGTAAAAATTTTATTAGCTCGATTTTGAATATTTTCTAATTGTGTATCATCAATAATGCTATCTTCGATTAATTCTTCAATATCTTTAATCATAGTACGACTAATATAGTGCCAGCTATTTTTTAGACTTGAGCCTAAAAGTTGGGGATTATAAGTTTCAAATTCAAATTGTGAACTAATATTTCCTAATTCTTCGTCAATATCTTCTTTTAATTTATGAATTTCATCTTCTAAATTTAATCGGACAGAATTAAAGATTTTTCGATATTCACGTTTTAAATGTTTGTCATTTTCTTTAATTTGATTTCGTTTATCTTGCAATTGTTGGTCAATTTTTCTAATAGCTTCGTCTATTTCATCTTGAGAGATGTTTAGTGCTACTAGTTTTGTTTGTAAAAATTGGTCAAATTGCTTAATTGTAGCTTTAGTATTATTTAGAGGTGCAACCAATCGGTCATGAATATTTTTATCACTTGCTAAATAATCAGTTAAGTCATTTAAGAATGGTTCAAACTTAGACTCTATTCTTTTTTCTTCTGAATTATCCCGTATTCCTTCTTTTTCAAGTTTGGCAGATATTGGATAAATTCCTCTATCAGGTATGGTAACTTGTTTATTTTCCAATTTTTTCTTAACATCAATCAAAATTTCATCTACGGTTGACTCAGTTAAATCACACATATCAATTTTATTTAATACCAAAAAAACTCGTTCAATTTTTTCTTTAATCCCTTGTAAAAACTCAATTTCAGCACGTGTTGCAGGTTGCTCATAAGAAAATAAATAAATACAGGCATCAGACCTCTCTACATATTGCTTGGCAATTTCGGTATGAATTTCATACGTAGAATTAAACCCTGGGGTATCTATAATCTCAACTCCATTTTTTAATAAGTCTGACTCAACATAAAGTACTACTTCTGAAATTTGTTTTTCCACCTCAAATTCATTATTTCTAGCTGAATATTTTCCGATTTCATCAATATTTACTCTTTGAATTGCACCATCTTGAAAAATAATGTCAGCTTTATTAGTAAAGTTGGGAGCTGGAGGGTAACATAATTTTGTAATTGTTGCAGTGCTAGCCAACTCATCTTCTATCAAAACACTTTCCCCAAATCCCATCAATGAGTTTAGAAATGTACTTTTTCCATTGCTAAAATGCCCAAAAACTGAAATAATAAATTTACCTTTAGAAACATCATTCGTTTTTTCATCTATAACATTTAAAACTTTTTCACATTCAGCTTCCAGACCAGCTTTTTTTAGATTAGTTTCGGTTTTTAGAGTAGTCAAATCGTGGCTAATTGAGGATAGACAATCTACAATTTCAGTTTTTATTTTATTATAATCAGTAAAATTCATAAATTTTTAGTTCTCCTATTATTTAATTTGTTGTAGAATATTATCAATTTCTTTGGTCAATCTTTCAGTTTCTTGTTGTAATATATTGTCCAATAAAATTTTTAGTTGCTTCTTTAAAGTATAATTTTGCAGATAACATTCTTTTGTAAGATTATCAACAAAATTATCAAAAGTATTTGAAATATCAGTTTTAATTCTAAAGCTTAAAGATTGTCTTTCTTGGTTTAAAATATTTTCTTCATACTTTTGGCGTAGCTCTTCTTGCTGGGAATAGTGTAATGCCAGTTGGTTTTCAGTTTCTTGTAAAGTAGTTTGCAATTTAGATAACTTGTCCTCATATCTACTTATTTTATATAATTCTTTTTTTATATAAGATAAATTATTTTCGATACTGTCGGTTTGCTCAATATATTTATTATATGCTATATCATATTTGTTATCCCATTCAAGACCTTTGGTGTCGTCTTTTTCGCAACTATCTTCATCAATACTAATAGTTTTTTTCCACCATAAAATACCTGTTGTATAACTTACTTTTTTTAATATAGGGGTTGGTGCTGGCCTTTCCCCTAATTTTATTTTAGTTTCATTATGCCATTTAAATATGGAATTTTCTAGGTTAGAAGTTAATTCATTTTCTTGAGATTGATACTTTTTTTTATCAAAGATTAAATCTTTATATTTTACAATTTCACCTTTTAATTCAGCAATTTCAATTTTTAGATGATTTTCCCAAGTTAAATCAGGTGCAAAAGGTTTGCTTTCTTTGTTGTATGATGTAAAAAAATTATCTTGTGAAAATTCAATATCAGGCAAAGAAATATTAATCTCTTCTAATTTTTCATTATATTTTTTAGTAATATAGCTGTACGTATTAAAAATAAAGTCAAACAAGTTATTTTTATACTTTTCACAAATAAATTTTACTTCCTGTTGAACTTCAATATATACTTTTTGATGATTTTTGGGTGTATTATAACTCTTCGTTGGAATTAAAATAGTAATTATTTGAGGTAAATTTTGGATAATTTTGTGTTGTTCATTTTTAATTTCAGTGGTTACAGCTAGCAAATAATTTTCGGTATATTCACTAATATCCCTAGAAAGTTCTTTAGAAAGTTGTCTATTAAATTTAATCAAAGTTGATTTTTGGCTTTCTAATTTAAATTTTTCTTCTACATATTTATTATTAGAAGTTTCTTTTAACTTGAAATCAATTTCTTCCAAACAATCTTCTATTTCTAATATTTTTTCTGATAAATCCTGCAAAAATAAGGCTTCACGCTTGCTTGGTTTTAGTAATTCAAAAAATATATCCGTAAAATTTTCATAATTAGAACGGTCTTTGTAGTATTCTTGAGATTTTAAATCATTAAATTTAGACAATTGTAATTGTTTGTTGTACAGTTCATTATCTCTAGCCCATAAATAATCTCTACTATCTAAGGCAAAAACCTCAACTCCTTCAACTTGTCCCATTAGGAGTTGCTCTTCTACCTCTTCGATTACTCTTTCGATTTTTTGTAGAGCTTCCTCGGAAGAATTATTTTCATAATAGTCACCAATTTGATTGATAATCAAAAATTTATCTTTATTTTTAATAGAGCCAAATTCAGAGTTATTATTTTGTAAAAGTTCTAATTCTTTATGGGTTAGTCCACGTTTTCCAGATAAAATAATAGTTGCATTAGCTTCTTTTAGAGCTTCTTTTGTAATAGCCAATAGGTCTTTATTCATGCCCTCTAAGCCTGGAGTATCAATGAGTACAATGTCTTCATTATTATCCAAAAATGTACAATTAATATCAACTTGCTTTACTTTTTCGGTGCTATCTTTATCTAAAAAGTTATTTAAATTTTTGCGTTCATCAAAAGTTGAAATAGGCATTTCTATAGTTTGACCATTGGCCAAATATATGTAAGCAGTATTTTTGTCAGAATTAGTAATGGTAGTAATTACTCCTGTTGCTTCTTTTGCTGAGCTATATAGAACGTTTTTTCCAATCATTGCATTTAGAAAAGTACTTTTTCCTACTGAAAATGACCCAATTACAGCAACTTTATATGTTCCTTTCTCTAGGGTATTTCTTATATTTATAGTTTCGTCTAATAATTCATAAATATCCTCATTGAAATATGAGTTAAGTTCCAATAGCTTATTAAGGTTCTTTTCTAGTTGTTCTATTTTGTGGAATAATTCTTTTTTCATCTGTTCTTCTCCTTGTCAAAAATATAAACTTCTTACATTTATTATAAGGATAGCCAATAATACAGTCAACAAAAAAGTATAATAAACGACTACATATTACTTCAATCAAAGTTATCAAGCAAATTTAAAAATATAGATTTTTAACAATAAATCTCATAATAGCTGGATAATTTAGCAGTAAACAGGACAAATTTTTCACATCAACATGATTTTTGAATTTGAGGTTTGCCGTAAAGTGTAAAAGTTGTATGAGATTTATAAATGATATGAAATTTATATGCCAATATAATGATTATATCGACAATAAAAACAGACTAATATTTATTAATAGTCTGTTTTAGTAAATTATTTAATTTATTCTTGGTGAGCGTTTTTGTAGGCTTCCTTAATAAAATGCATTTGGCTATCTAGTGGGTCACCTGTAATTTTCTTTTCATATTCACCAGAAGAGTTCATAAATCTAGCTTTAATATTATCTTCTAACATAATTTCTAATGATTTATAAATATTTTTTTTAATTTCTGGGTCATAAATTGGAGTTGCTACCTCCACACGTTTTTCTAGGTTTCTAGTCATGCAATCAGCTGAGGAAATATACATTTTTACGTTATCACCAGTTCCAAAAACGTAAATTCTTGAGTGTTCTAAAAATCTTCCGATAATACTTGTGACTTGGATATTTTCTGTAAATCCTTCAACTTGAGGTAATAAACATGAAATTCCTCTTATAATTAGATCGATTTTTACACCAGCGTTTGAGGCACGTACTAAAGCTTCAATAGTGCCGATATCTGTTAACGAATTGACTTTTATTATAGCTCGTCCATTGCCAAATTGCTTTTGTTGTTCAATTTCAGCATCTAACAATTCAATAATTTTATCCTTAATACTAAAAGGTGAAACGACAATACTTTTATACTCTCCATTTAAATTTTCAGTTGGTATATTTTTGAAAAATTCATCTAAATCTCGTCCAATTTCTTGATTAGCAGTCATCAATGAGACATCAGTATATAATTTGGCTGTTATTTCATTATAATTTCCTGACCCAATTTGAGAAATATAAGATACTTCTCCAGAAGGTGCTACAAAAGAAATTAGACATACTTTGGAGTGAACTTTATAATTTTCAAGCCCATACACAACAGTACAACCCGATTCTATGAGTTTTTCTGACCAGTTAATATTGTTACTTTCGTCAAATCTTGCACGCAATTCCATAATTACAAATACATTTTTACCATTTTCAGCAGCTCTACATAAGTAATCTACAATTCTTGTTTTTTGTGCCATTCGATAAATTGTAATTTTGATTGAGGCAACATCGGGGTCTGATGCCGCTTCTTTTAGAAGGCGCAAAAATGGCGAAATACTTTCATAGGGAAATGTTAACATCAAATCTTTTTTTCTAATTTGGTCAATAATTAGTTTGTCATCTATAATTTGTGGTGTTGGTTGAGGCGTGATTTTATGGTAAGTAATGCGTTGAACAATTTCTGGAGGCAGTTTTTTAAAGATTTCTGATACAAATGAAAAATTCATTGGAGTATTAGATTTTAAGAAAAATTCTTCCTCTAGTTTTAGATTTTTTCTAAGTAATTTTATTGTATCAATATCCAAACTTGAAGAGCATTCTAATCTAACTGGTGACAAACGACCTCTTTTTTTAAGCAAAAATTTAAGATGTTCAACATAATCTACGTCTTCTTCGTTTATATCTTCGTCTAAATTTATATCAGCATTCCTAGTTATGCGAATTATGCTTTTTTCTACAACGTCAAATTTCTTGAAAAATTTATTTGCACATTTAAGTATAACTTGTTCGGTTAAAATAAATCTAGTTTTTTGACTATTTAAAAATATTACTGGAGGGCAATTTTTGGGAATACTAATAATTCCATGAGCTTCTTTATCGTCCTTATGCAACTTTAAAATTATGTGTAGGCTGTTATTTTCAAGGTGTGGAAACGGAAAATTGCGACTTACAACAGCTGGTGATAAAATAGGTTTGATGAATTCGTTAAAATAATCTTTAACAAATTCTAGTTCTCCTTTATCAAGTTCTTTAATTTTTAGGTTATAAACGTTGTAATCTTTGAGTTGACTAGTGACTTCCTTATAAATTCTATCTCGTTTTTCATATAGATACAAAAGTTTCAAAAAGATGGCTTCAATTTGCTTTTTTGGAGTCATACCAGTTCTTTTATCCACGTGGCTATCGCCCATTGCTACCACTTGGTCGCAAAGACTGCCTATTCTAATCATAGTAAATTCATCTAGGTTGCTCGAAAAAATAGAGATAAATCTTAATCTTTCCCCAATTGGAACGTTCTCATCTTGTGCTTCATCTAATACTCTATCGTTAAAATTTAGCCAAGAAAGTTCCCTATTTTGCATATAGCAGTTATCTTTCATTATAAAAATCTCCTTTAATTTTGTTGTAGACATATCCTTCACGAAGACCGAAGTTGCTACTAATAATTTGTTTAGCTCCTACCAACTGTGCAATTTCATCAGCAATAATTATCCCTGGAATAGCTGTATGAATACGGTCAGGAGCAACTTTTAAAATTAAATCTATTCCTTCTTTTTTGTTATCACGAACAAAGTTTATCATTTCTGGAATATATTTATAATCGAGATGTTTTTCTTTGAGGTCATATTTTTTAAAGCACATTTTTTTGACTGTACGAACTGATCCACCCATTCCTAAAATCGTATTAATTTGCTTATTTTGGATAAAGTCGATTTCATCTAAATGTTCTTTAACATACTCACTTATAAGCTTTTGCTCCTTTTTGTTAGGCAAAATACTTTTTACAAATATTGAATAAAGTGATAATGAGCCGATTGAAATGCTTGTACAATTTTCGATTTTTCCATTGACATATTCTACAATTTCGGTACTTCCTCCACCTATATCTAATAATAAACCATTGTCTAAATCATTAATTTTCGATGCACCATAAAATCCTAAAGTGGCCTCCATTTCACCTGAAATTAAATCAATATGAAAGCCAGTTTGTTTTTCAATTTCATGAACAACTTCTTTGCTGTTGATTACATTTCGTAAAGATGCTGTAGAAAATACAAATAAATGCTCGAGTTTAATAATTGAAAGTGTACTTTTAAATCCGTTTAAAACTTCACAAGCTTTTTCGATACCTTCCCAAGTTAAAAACCCATCTCTTCTATATCCTGCAAGACCAGCCGTTTCTTTAGCATTTAATAATTTAATAAATTCATTATTTTCTAATTTATAAATAGATAATTTTATAGTATTTGAACCTATATCTATAACTGCAAAAGCCATTTTTTCACGTCCTTTATTCTTTTTCTTATTTTTGCCTAATTTACAAATATTATCACTAAAGTTATTTGTAAATTTTTCCTATAAGTTATTGTACTGAAAATAATATTTAAATGTACATATAAAATTTGATGTAGATGTTTAAATATTACTCATTATTTTACAACACATTTAGTGGATTTCCAACATTTTTTTATATATTATTTTTAATTTAACAAACTGGTAAACATATTTAATAAATTGTTACCTTTGATATCGTTGATAATTTTATCATCTAATCGACTATCTGCAAATCCTTTGTCATATTTATTAATTTGTACTAGAGGATAATCACTACCAAATAAAATTTTATGTTCAATGTTTAATTGTTTTGCTATTTGATAGATTGTGGCTTCGTATAAAAATAGGAGAGCAGCTGTATCATAATAAACATTTTCACAAAGTTTATGGATTTCTTTCATGCATTCAAAAAACAATAATCCACCTCCCATATGTGCCAAGATTATAGGTGTGTGTGTATGATTTTTAATAAAAATTTCTAATTCTTGTAGGGTAGTTTTAGTTTTTCCAACATAATTATGACCAATATTTTCGTTGGTGTGCAATAAAATAGGGAGGTTAAACTTTGAACAACACTCGTTTAATTGGCTCGTGGAATGAATTTTGGTCAAATCGAAATTTTGACCTTCGGGAAATAATTCGCCAATTCCTACTAAACCAGCGTTTGCACATCTTTCAATTTCTGTAGCCATGTGGGGGTCATTTGGTTGGATTACCATAAATCCTATCAATTTATCAGGATATTTTTGAATTTGTTCTATAGTATAATCATTTACATACTTACAAAGACTTGGGTCTTTAAATCCAAATCCAAACACTACTCCTTTATCAAAATTTGCATTATTAAGTTCATCAATGATATCATTACCAGTTGCAAACTTGTTGATTTTGCTAGCACTTAGCCACTTAAAGTAAGTTTCATTTTCTAAGAATTTGGCGTTTGGATTGTTGATGATATCGGGAGGGGTAATGTGCATATGGCAATCAATTTTCATTTATTAGTTATCCTTTCTATACAAAAAAATTTACTTATTTATTATAATAACAAACAAGTAAATTTTATGAAAAATTATTTTTGTAGAGCTGTGTTGATTTTTCGTTTAATGCGTTGTAAAGCATTATCGATACTTTTTGGAGATTTATCCAAAATTATAGCAATATCTTGGTAGGGTTGACCTTTTAGATGTAGAGTTAGAACTTCAAATTCAAAGTTACTAAGTACATTTTTGATTTTGTCATTTAAAATTTGAAGTTGCTCATTGCTAATTACCAAATCTTCTGGGGTTGTATTTTCGGCCATCAAATCTAATAAAGTTAAATTTTCAGCTTCTTCAGTTGTGATAGGCTGATTAAGTGAAATGCTAGTATTTAAAGGAATATGTTTTTTTCGATTAGCCATTGTAAATGCTGTGCTAATTTGCCTTTTGATGCAAATTTGAGCAAACTGCTTAAAGCTAATTTGTTTTGAGGGTTTATAGTCACAAATTGCTTTAAATAATCCAATCATTCCTTCTTGTACCAAATCATCACGTTCAGAACCTATAAAGTATGATGTTCGTATCTTCTGGCGAACATATGTTTTGTATCTTCTAATTAATATATCTACTGCTTCTAAATTCTGTTTATTATATGTTTCAATTAGTTCTTCATCTGTTAATTCTTCTAATTTCACCATAATCCCCCTTAAATAACAATAAACGGTGAGATATAATTAAAAATTTCTTTGACGCACAATTTCATAACACATAAGAGCTGTGGCTACTGATGCATTTAACGATGAAATTTTTCCATACATTGGAACACTTACTACAAAATCACATTTTCTTTTTACGTTATGAGAAACGCCACTTCCTTCACTACCAATAACAATTCCAATTGGGCCTTTGAGATTTTCTTGATAAATAATTTCTCCAGTAGTATCAGCACAAGCAATCCAAACTCCTTTAGTTTTTAACTCTTCAATAGTTTGGGCAATGTTTGTTACTTTTGCAATTTTCATATATTCAATAGCACCTGCTGAAGATTTTGCAACAGTTGAAGTTAGACCAACGGCTCTTCTTTTTGGGATAATAATTCCGTGAGCTCCAGCATTATGAGCAGTTCTAATGATTGCCCCTAAGTTATGAGGGTCTTGAATATTATCTAAAATAACTAAAAATGGATCTTCGTTTTTAGATTTTGCATCATTTAGCATAGCATCAATTGTAGAGTAGCTATGAGCTGAAACATATGCTACTACTCCTTGATGTTTTTCACCATTAGCAAGTTCATCAAGCTTAGGTTTTTCAACATCTTGAGTGATAATACCTTTCTTTTTTGCGTCACCAATAATCTTTTTAATAGAACCTTCTGTTTCACCTTTTTGTAAAAAGATTTTTTCAATTTCATGACCAGATTTTAATGCCTCAATTACTGCGTTACGTCCATATAAAATATGCTCTTTATTTTCAGAAGCTTCCTTTTTATTAGTATTATCAGCACCTTCTTTTGGTTTGTTGTAACGTGGTTTTTTAGAAAACTCTTTCTTATCACCTTTACCATAGTTTGGTCTATAATTATTTTTCTTGCGTTCTTCTTTATGTTCTTGCGTTGCGTCTTGATTTTTTTCCATTATTATTCTCCCTTTTGAGCTGGATTAAATTTTGTTGTAGCGTTTTATCAAAGTAAATAATTAGCACTCCATATACTAATGCACCTACTCCGATTGAGATAATTGTTGATAAAGCTTGACTTGTAGTTAAGTTTATATATGTTAGATGGGTTATAATTACCATAATTATAGATGTAAACAACGGTTTACTTATTAGGCTAAACCAAGCTAAATTAATTTTTGTATCTTTTTTGATATAGTAATAATTAAATATTATGATGATTGTATAACTAATTACCGAAGCTAGGGGAGCACCTAATATTTCTAAATTTGTACCTATAAATATGTAAGTTAATATAGTTTTTGCTATACTAGCTATACATAATGCATAAACTGGTGTCCATATACTCCCTATTCCTTGTAAAATTCCACTTAAAACCTGACTTATCATCATTACGGGAATTGTTAGTGCTGATATTCTCAAAATATTCATGTTCATTAGATGGTCTTGATAAACAAATTCCATAATTGGTAAAGCAAGTGTTATCAGTCCGGCCATTGCAGGTAAAGCTATAATAAAAGTTAATTGGAGTGCTAAATTCAACTTTTGTTCAATTAATTTAGATTGTCTTGCCTCAATAGCGTGTGTAATCGTTGGGATTAGGTTCATTACGATTGCTATTCCAAAAGTTGAAGGTAAGTTTACCAGTGTATTTGTTTTGGTAATCTGACCAAATAATATTGTAGCCTCTTCTAAACTTTTACCATTGTTAACTAAGCATTGGGTTACCAAAATTGCATCAATTATAGAGATTATGGCAATCATAGCAGAGCCAATAGCTATAGGAATTGCAAATTTAAATATAGTTTTACTTGTGGCTATAAAATTTAAATTTGCTTTTATATTGGTAGGTTTAATTATATGTTTATTACCATAAATAATTAACCAAACTAAACCACACATTGCACCAATTACTGAGCCAAAAGTTGCACCACCCGATGCAAGCCCAATGTTTGGGAGCAAAAAATATGCTAATGATAACCCTGCAATAACTCGAATTATATTTTCAATAAATTGAGAAATTGCAATCGGGGACATATTATTAAATGCTTGAAAATATCCTCTATATGCTCCCATTACACAAATGAAAACAGGGCATAGTGCTATTGCAAACATACAATATTTAGCATCATCTTCCCAACCCAATAAATTTACTAAATAGGGGGTACTTACAAAAATAATTGTAGATAAAATAATTCCTACTATAAACATTAAGTTACGTGCATATTTGAATATAATATAAATTTCATCATATTTTTTAGCTGCTTGATATTGAGAAAGTATTTTTGCAAGACTTGATGGAATTCCAATTATAGCTAGAGATGTCATTAGTGAATATAGGGGGTAGGCATAGCCATAATAGCCAACTCCAACATCACCAACCATAAGCGTTAGAGGGATTTTAAATACTCCACCTAACACTTTTGCAATGAGACCTCCAATAGCTAAAATTAAAGTTCCTTTTACAAATTGCGTTTGCTTAGTCATTTTTTTGTTCCAAATGATTTATGCTAAAAACCATAAGTTCTTGCACCCGTTCTAATTGATTATCTAAATACAAAAACCCTATTAAAGCTTCTACACCTGTTGCACAACGATATGTCCGAACATCAGAATTTTTAGGAGATGAAGCACTTTTGGCGTTACGGCCTCTTTTTAAAACACTAAGCTCATCTTCTGTTAATATACCCTCGATTGCATGATAAACTTCGGCTTGCGCTTCTGCACATACAAAGCCTTTTGCCATTTTGTGAAGTTTATTTACAGATGTATTTCCTTTTTGCATAATGTGAGTTCTTACAAAAGTTTCATATATCGCATCACCAATATAAGCCAATGCTAAAGGGGAATATTCTCTAGCATTTATTGGGCTTGTGGGAATTAAACTCATCAAATCTTTAATATTTTGCATTTTTTAGCCTTTTATACACGTTTAAAGTGTACACCTTCCCTTGTATCTTT
Organism: Epulopiscium sp. Nele67-Bin005; assembly: GCA_002007365.1. GTDB lineage: Bacteria > Bacillota > Clostridia > Lachnospirales > Cellulosilyticaceae > Epulopiscium_D. Next base: position 21,456 of record LNZR01000074.1, read on the forward strand.
AATTTCAACACCTGAATTAAGTAAGAAATTTCTGATTTCATCAGCTTTAGCAAAGTCTTTAGCTTTTTTTGCAGCAGTTCTTTGTGAGATATAATCTAAAATTTCTTCATCAGAAAGTCCACCAATTTCTTTTTTTGGTTGCTCATAGATTATCCCCAAAATTTCTGTTAAGTTTGTAAGTGTTGAATACAATTTTTCCAAGACATCTTTAGAAGTTTCTTTTTTGGTACAGATGTTAGAAAATTTTATAAGCTCAAAAATATAACTTAGTGCATCGGCAGTATTAAAATCATCTGACATAGCCTCAAAAAATGAATTATTTAATTTCTCAATTTCTTGTAATTGCGTTGCTGATTGAGAGTCTGAGCTTTCTTTACAATTGTCTAAAGCAAATTTTAGGCTATCAAGTCCATTTTTAATTCGCTCAAGTCCATTTTTTGCAGCTTCCATAGCTTCAGGAGTAAAATTAATTGGACTTCTGTAATGAGCAGACAACATAAAAACTCTTAAAACATCATATCCAAAGGCTTCTCCAACTTCTCTAGCTGTTTTGAAATTTCCAAGTGATTTCGACATTTTTTTATTATCAATATTAAGGAAACTATTGTGTATCCAGTAGTTTGCAAAAGGAACACCATTACACGCCTCACTTTGTGCAATTTCATTTTCATGATGAGGGAATACCAAATCTTCTCCTCCAGCATGAATATCAATTGTTTCACCTAAATAAACTTTGCTCATTGCTGAACATTCAATATGCCAGCCTGGACGACCATTACTCCAAGGGCTTTCCCAGTAAGGTTCACCATCTTTTTTTGGTTTCCACAATACGAAATCTAAAGGACTTTGTTTTTGCTCAGCAACTTCAATTCTTGAGCCAATTTCAAGTTCTTCAAGCACCTTTTTAGAAAGCTTACCATAATCATTAAATTTTGGTGTATTAAAATAAACCGTACCTTCAACTTCATAAGCAAACCCTTTATCTACAAGAGTTTTAATCATATCAATAATAGGTTCAATTTCCTCTGTTACCCTAGGGTGAAATGATGCAGGTTTTACATTTAAATTTTTGGCATCAGTTAAAGTTTCTTGGATATAGTATTCTACAACTTCGGTAGTCGTTTTATTTTCTTCTTTAGCTCGATTAATTATTTTATCATCAACATCAGTAAAATTTTGAACATAAGTTACATCATACCCTATTGCCTCAAAAAATCTTCTTACGGTATCAAATACGATATACGGTCTGGCATTTCCGATATGAATAAAATTATAAACCGTAGGTCCACAAACATACATCTTTATTTTGTTAGGTTCAATCGGTTTAAACACTTCTTTTTGTTTTGTCAATGTGTTATAAATTTTAATCATCAAAGTTAGCAAGGACACCCGTTAGTTGAGTGAAATTATCCCTGCTATCCTCCTTTCTAAATATAAACTTTTGGTTAAGTTTAGTAATATAATCTCTATTTTTGCTTAAGTTTTATTATAGTATAAGTCAAATATTGTTGCAATGGGGAATTTATTGTTTGTTAATCAAAGTTACTGCTTGGGTTGCAATTCCTTCTTCTTTTCCTGTAAAGCCTAGCCCCTCTTCTGTTGTAGCCTTTATGCTTATTTGAGAGATGTCTATTTTTAGCGTATTACTTATATTTTTGCGCATTTCTTGTATATAAGGAGCAAGTTTAGGCTTTTGTGCAATTATAGTTGCGTCTATATTATTTATAGTAATATTTTTATCTTCTAGTAAAAGTTGAACGTGTTCTAATAATTTTATACTAGAAATATTTTTATAGTTTTCATCATTATCTGGAAAATGCTTGCCAATATCTCCAAAAGCACAAGCTCCCAACAATGCGTCTATGATTGCATGAACTAAAACATCTGCATCGGAATGACCCAACAACCCTTGATGGTGAGGGATTGTTACTCCTCCTAAAATTAAATCTCTATTTGGTGCAAATTTATGCACATCGTATCCAGTCCCAATTCTTAACATTTTTCACGCTCTCTCTTTTCAAATCTAAATACATTATACCCATTATTTTACTGTTTAAACACTTTGGAAAAAAATTTTTTTAATTTCTTTATAAAGTATACGGAAAAAGGTTTGATTTGTCTACAAAAATCTAGTTTTACTAAGAAGATTATACGTATGAAAAAAGTTGAGTAGAATATTAATTTTGTGGCTTGAAAAATTTGTTTAATATACTTAACTAATATAATCAGTAGTTTCTTCCTTAATTAAGAGAGTCCATGTTAAATTAATTTTTAGCCATAGGACAAATTTGTAACATAATCATGATTTTTGCAATTTAACTAATCTGAAATGAGATTTGGCTAGCAAAATTAAATTTTCAAAAAAAATAGAGTAGCCATTTGACTACTCCAAAGTATTATTTATTTAGATATTTATGAATAGATTTGGCAGCATTTTTACCTGACCCCATAGCAAGAATTACAGTTGCAGCTCCTGTTACGGCATCTCCACCAGCAAAAACACCTTCACGGCTTGTAATTCCAGTATCTTCACTCGCTACAATACAACCCCACTTATTACTTTCTAATCCTGACGTGGTAGAAATAATTAGAGGATTTGGAGATGTTCCAATGCTCATAATTACAGCGTCCATAGCGATTGTATGTTCACTATTCTCTTTAATAATAGGTCTTCGTCTTCCACTTGCATCAGGCTCACCAAGTTCCATTTCTACACATTTTAATGCTGACACAAAGCCGTACTCATTACCTAAAATTTCTGTTGGATTAGTAAGCGTTTTAAAAATAATCCCTTCTTCTTGAGCGTGATGAATTTCCTCAAGTCTTGCAGGAAGCTCCTCCATTCCACGTCGATAAATTATATAAACTTCAGAAGCACCCATTCTTTTGGCACTTCTAGCAGCGTCCATAGCAACGTTTCCACCACCTATTACAGCAATTTTTTTGGCATTCATAATAGGAGTAGCACTATTTTTTTCATAGGCCTTCATAAGGTTGACACGAGTCAAATATTCGTTAGCTGAGAAAACTCCCTTAAGCCCTTCGCCCTTGATTTTCATAAAGTTTGGAAGCCCAGCACCACTTCCAATAAATATTGCTTGGTATCCATCTTCAAATAATTCATCTATAGTTAAAATTTTCCCTATAACCATATTTGTTTTAATCTCAACTCCCAAATCAATTAAAGTTTGGATTTCAGCTTCTACAATAGATTTAGGAAGTCGAAACTCAGGAATTCCATAAACTAGAACGCCTCCAGCAGTGTGTAGTGCCTCAAAAATAGTTACTAAATAGCCAAGTTTTGCAAGGTCCCCAGCAGCTGCAAGACCAGCAGGGCCAGCACCAATTACAGCAACTTTTTTTCCGTTTGGCTCTGGTTTATCAGGTGTTACAGGGTTATGTTCACGTTGATAATCAGCGGCAAAACGTTCCAATCTTCCAATACCAACTGGCTCTCCTTTTTTTCCACGAACACACATTCCTTCGCATTGAGTTTCTTGGGGGCAAACTCTCCCACAAACTGCAGGCAAAGCACTAGACTCAGATAAAGTTATATAAGCCTCTTCCATTTCATCTTTTGCAATATGCATAATAAACTTAGGAATATCAATAGATACAGGGCATTGAGTTACACAAGGTTTATGCCTACAATTTAGACAACGAGAGGCCTCTTCCATTGCCTGTTCTTTTGTGTATCCAAGTGTAACTTCTTCAAAATTTTTATTGCGAACTTCTGCAGGTTGTTCAGGCATAGGCACTTTTTCCTTAGCCATATTTGGTTTTGCCATCTTAGTTTCCTCCTTTATTAAGCAAATTACAGTTGGCTTCTCGAGAAATAGCTTCTTCTTCCTTATAAATGGAGTTTCTGCTAATTGCCTCATCAAAATCTACTAAATGCCCATCAAAATCAGGACCATCAACGCAAGCAAATTTCATCTCACCACCAACACTAAGACGGCAACACCCACACATTCCAGTGCCATCAATCATTATAGGGTTCATACTTACCATTGTTTTTACGTTATATTTTTTGGTTAACAATGATACAAATTTCATCATTGGAAGTGGTCCAATTGTTATAACTTCATCATAAGGAGTAACGTTAAGAAGGGCTTCAAGTGCTGTAGTTACAAGTCCTTTTGTACCATAAGAGCCATCGTCTGTCATAATAGTTAAAGTTTTACTAACATTTTTGAACTCTTCTTCAAGAATAACCAAGTCTTTATTTCTAAACCCTGCTATAGTGTGAACTTCACAGCCCAAAGAATGTAATTTTTTGGCAACAGGATATGCAATTGCACAACCAACTCCACCCCCTACAATAGCTACTTTTTTCAGCCCTTCAACATGGGTAGGAGTTCCTAAAGGGCCAACAAAATCTGCCAAACAATCACCCACATTCATTGTAGAAAGCTCCTGTGTAGAGCCTCCAACTACCTGAAAAATAATGGTTATAGTTCCTTTTTCACGATCATAATCTGCAATAGTAAGAGGAACTCTTTCGCCATTAGTTGTTGTACGAAAAATAATAAATTGACCAGCTTCAGCCTTTTTTGCAATTAATGGTGCGTCAACTTGCATTTTTACAACAGTTGGATTAAGAAATTCCTTACTTAAAATTTTAAACATTCCACATACCACTCCTTTAAATTACCTCAATAATAGCTATATTGTAGACTATTTTTATATATACTTCAAGAAAAATAACTATTGTTGATTTAAATATCCTTGAATTTTTACTGCTTTATCCCTATTTAAAATGTACCAATATTCCCAAAATGTGTGGATTGAAAAAATTAATTTATCCCACCGAAGGTTTTTATCTTTGAAGTTTGGAGTAACGTTTAAATATAGCTCACGAGCTACAGGTTCTGAATATGATAAGTCCAAATTAGTAAGAATTTTTATAGTTTGTTCGTATGATTTGTTACGTACTAAAAATTCCAAAAAGCTTTCAAAAATATTACTACTTTCCTCATCGTACTCACAATTAATTTTATTATCCTTAAAATATCCTCTTTGATAGCACGCAAGCTTAATTTCTAGTTCGTCCCATTCTGATAAATCAGACAGCTGTTCTTCGCTTAAGCCATTGCATTTTAAGGCTTTATCTACTAATTGTTCTTTGTAATATTGTTGTTTTAAATTGTCAAGTCTTTGAAATAATGAGTGCATATTTTACGTCCTTTCTAGTAATCAATAGCCTTACAATATCACACAAAGCTCAAATTTTATAGGCTAAAAAACCAAAGAGAAATTTCTCTTTGGTTTAATGTTTTGGGTTAATAATTTGAATTCTATCTTCTAAAATAGGAGCAATTTCACCTTTTTTCTCAATATAATATTTAAAAATATCTCGAACATACAAGTTAGAATTTAAAATAAGAGAAGCACTTTTTGATAAGGGTTCTTCATCGTTTAATACATTTAGCATATCAAATCCATCACCCCCACCACCTATAAAATCATTGATTACTACCCTGTATTTTTTAGTTAAATCTAAAGGTGAACCATCATTCATAATGATTGAAACTAACTTTTGACCTGCAATTTGCGCACCATCAAATATATATTTAATTCCTGATACTTGTAAAAATTGACCATCTGTATTAGGATACAAAGTTAGACCGTGTTCTATAGCTTCCCAAACTGTTTTTCCATCTGCTTCGATGAATATTAATTTATTAAATGGGCAGGCCATATAAATATCATTAACAGTAATCTCACCTTTATTAATTCCAGAACGAACTCCTCCACTATTTTGTAATACAATGTCAGCCAAAAAGTAGTCTTTTTGAGCATCAGCAACTACGTTAGCCAAGGCATTTTCACGATTTCTAACTAGTGAGGCAGCCCATGTAAAATGTTCAGTAGCAACCCCTATAACTTGGTTCATAACGTTGCCCATCTCTTCATTGTAGTAATCAATAATTGCTTTAACCTTTGGATTTTCTTCAATAACTTCTGTAATAACAAATTGATTTGCTGTATAACCTATCATTTTGTTATTTAGAGTATTAATGTTTAGTTGGGTTAAATAAGTTGCATGGGCACCAGGGTTGATAAACAATGTATCTTCAATGTATAAAGGTCTTCCGAACACATCATTTCCACCACCCATTTCAATATCTATCCCCTTAACTTGTAGAGGGAGTTTGTTGTTATTATTATGCATATGCGCTAAAACTATAATAATATCTGTTTGGGGTGTAATTTCAGAAATAATTTGTTCAGTCGTTTCAAAATGCCCTTCAAATTTAATATCTTTGGCATCTAAATAGTGGATAAGATGTTTATTATTTTCATCACACATTCCAATAATTCCAATTTTAATGCCATCAATATTTTCTATATAATATGGCTCAAATTCTGTGGGATAGTCTCCATTTAATAGACGAATGTTAGCCGAAAGCATCTTATAATTAGCACGCTTAGATAACATTTTTAAATTTTCAAAACTTGCATCAAAGTCATGATTTCCCAAAACGGTAGCATTATACCCCATACTATTCATTACATCAATTGTAGAACGACCATCAAAAAGGTTAGAAATATTAGTATTTAGAGGGGCATCGCCAACATCAAGTAAAATTGTATTAGGGTCAATGTTTCTTAGATTTTCAACCAAAGTAGCAACCCGTGCCATGCCTCCTAGTTCCATATTTCCTTGATTTTCTGGGAGTAAATGCCCATGAATATCCGAAGTTACTAAAATTGGAATAATCTTAAAGTGTGGATTTTGAATGAGAGTATTTAAAATTAACGCAACTTCTTGAAGTGTGATGAAATTATTATCATAGGTTAAATTACTGGGTAAAAGTTTGTCCCTCATAGCTTGTTTAAAAAAATCAGTTTTAGCCTCAACTCCATAAATTGCCTGTGCAACATAATTAGCAAATTCTAATTTGGTAACTTTAGACTTGGGGTTAAATTTACCATCTTCTACTGTCATAATCCTAGCTTCAATCAGGGTTTCAACGGCATTTTTAAATTCTAAAGGTACATCTTCTGTGGCAGGCAAAGCACAATTTTTTAATGTTGCAACACAACTTTTATGGTTAACAAAAGTTTTTTCAAGATTTTTTTCATCACGAAAAGGAATATCAATTAATTTAAAAACAGTTTGTAAATTTAGTGCAGTTTCTTCTTTTGTAACAAAATGAGAGGAGTTTCTTCCTTTTAAAATAGAGTTTATTTTTAGTTTTTTCATATAGCATATCTCCTTTACTTTCATTATACACAGTATATATTATAGTTTAGTTAAAAGTTAGTTAAGCCGTGCCTAAAATTGCAAAAAAATAAAGCTCCCTCCAAATTAATGGAAGAAACTTTATTCGTAAAGGGGTTATTTGCATAGGTGTAGGTCCTTTAACCCAAAATTTTTACTTCATATGGTTCTAGTATATCATCAAGTACGTGTTGTAGTTTATCTGTGTGATTGATGAGAAATTTGTATATTTTACCATTAGAGTCTAAACGCTTAATGCATTCAACGCCTTCTGGAGTGGTAATACCTTGAATATTTACTTTGTTTAATAAATATTCAACAAATTTGTTTAAATCTTCTGGCACAAGGCTAGTACCTAAGTAGTAGCTCATTCCTTGGCCAAAATGATTTTCTGTAATTGCAGAATACGTATCATAAAATTGATCGTTGTACGTAAACAAAGTAGTAGCTGTTGTTGGCTCAATAAATTCACGGAAGACACCAGCTGTAGCCGTAGTATTTTCAAAGTGTTCAGAGCCTTTTAGTGGAATACAATCAAATTCTTGCAGACTTTCGGTTTCAAAAATATAACCACCAATTAAATCATCATAATTTGTAGGAAGCCACTTTTTAAATGTCAAATTGTTGTGAACATCTTTAACTGCCGTGCGATAAGTAAATACAATGTGTCCACCGTGTTTTACATATTCTTTTGCACGAGTTTGAAATTTTTTGTTCCAAACAATCATTAGAGGAGCAATTACTAGCTTATACTTTGAAAAATCAGCCTCGCTAGGGATTACATCAACTCCAATATTATTTTTATGAAAAGGTTTGTATAGATTTTTTAATTCTTGGTCATAATCTAATAAAATACTTTGTTGTTGAATACGAAATGCGGCCATAGACTGATAATCTGTAATTATGCAAACCTCATTTTCTATTGGTGTGTATAACATATTTTCATATTGGCAAATATCTTTAAAGAACGATTGAACTTCATAAAATTTTCTACGCTTTACATTATCAGCGTCCAAAATCCCATAGCAAAATTGTTCAGCACCTTTTGTAGCACTTCTATAACGGAAGTACAATAATGAGTTACAACCATACGCCATAGCTTGATATGACCACATTTTCGCTTGGTTTGGACGAGGTAAATATCCAGTAATATCATGACCTTGCGCACCCATAATGGCCTCAGTAATCATAAAGTTTTGTTGTTTTAGCCCTCTCATAAATGACAAATTAAATGCTATATCATGAGGAGGGACAGGTTCTTTTTGCCCTCCCCAAACAGGATAATTATTATATGCTACAATATCAAGAGGTGCGGCAACTTTTGCAAAATCAAAATGTTTAGTAAGTCCACCGCCACTAAAATCATGTAAAACTTCTGCATTAGGAATGATTTCTTTAATTAGGTCTACCTGAAATTTACTATAATTTTCGATACTTTCGCTAAGGAATAACTCCCAATCCATGCGCAAACTTGGGTTGTGAGTAGCAATTGTTGATAAAGGAAGTGGAATTTCATCAAAGTTTGTATATTCCTGTGACCAAAAAATTGTACCATAAGTTTCATTTAAATTTGTAATTGTGTTATATTTATTTTGCAAAAACTTCTGAAATTTATTGTGGCAATTTGAACAGTAACAAATATCACTACCTTCATGGCCAAATTCATTATCCGTTTGCCATGATACAATTGCACTTTCTTCCTTATAATGAGTAAGAAGTGCTGAAATAATTTTTGTACTATAGTCTTTATAAATATCACTGTTGAAGCAATAGTTTCTGCGTCCACCAAAAGAGCGTTTTTGCCCATTTTCAAATTCTGATAATACTTCTGGGTGTTTTTTTGCTAACCATGCAGGGAGAGTTGCAGTTGGTGTACCAAAAATTACGTTTAAACCTTTGGCCTTAGCCTGATTTATTACAGTGTCGAATAAAGAAAAGTCAAATTGACCTTCCTCTTTTTCCATACGACACCAAGCAAATTCACCAATACGGATAGTGTTTGCTCCAAGTTCTAAAATGGTATCTAAATCTTCATCAACCATATCTAAATCCCATTGTTCTGGGTAATAATCAACTCCTAAATACATAAAAATTCCTCCTAACTAGCTTTTCTATGTTGTAATTCAGCTAACATATCAGTATGGAATTGACCTTTGATTTTAAAGAATTTAGCAAATAACACAAAGCTTAAAATTGCTAAAACAGCAGGAACTGCACCCATTAAAACACGAAGACCAGTAATTGTAGCACCTGTTTGGTCAACATTTGGAACATATCCAATCATGCTTAACCCAACCCCTACAATCCAACCACTAATTGCAGATGCAAATTTTACTAACATAGTTTGAATAGAAAATACGATACTTTCGTTTCTTGTGTGTAATTTATACTCACCATAATCAACAACATCAGCAAGCATAACTGTTGAAGCTCCTAATGAAAGACCAGAACCTAACTTAAAAATAATACCACAAATTGCAACCATTGCACCATTAGTTGGCATCATAATTCCCGTTGCAACTAAGCCAGATAAACCAATAATTGGAAGAGAACAAGCGATAGCATATAGTTTAGTTCTTGAAATTTTACTTGCAACAATTGGGAATATTAATAAACCTGCTATCTCTGAAATTCCTGAGTAAGCTTGGAATAATGAATACATATCTTCGTTACCAACTGCGTATTTGAAATAGTAAATAGAAACTCCCCCAGAAAGCTGAGTAATTAAGTTAAATGATAATAAAATTCCGATAAAGGCCATTAATTGGTCATTGTTTTTGATGATTTGTAAAGCTTGCTTAACTGTAGTTTTTTCTTTTTTATCATCATCTTCTGCAACAACTTGTTCTTTTGCAAATAAGAAAGTTAAAAGTGAACAGAATACGAAAACAGCAGAAATTACCATTGCAAATCTACTAAAACCAACCATTTGAGCATCAACTCTAGCTTGCCCAGTTAACTCTCCAACGTTTCCTAATCTAGCAACCATTTGAAGACCAAATGTCCCCATTAAAAACCAAGCAAGACTTGCAAAAATTCTAGGAATTACAGCAATCTTGTTACGTTCTTCAGGGTTGTTTGAAAGAGTTGGAAGCATTGACCAGTAAGGAATATCCATAATTGTATATGTCATTCCCCAAATTATGTACATTGCTCCATAATAATAAGCTCTTGCACTTCCGTCTAAATTTGGATTTGAAAATAATAGTACGATTGCGATTGCATTTATAATTGTACCACCTAAAATCCAAGGTCTAAATTTACCAAATTTTGAGCGAGTATTATCAATTACAACACCCATAAATGTATCGTTAATTGCGTCCCAAAATCTAGCAATAAACATTACAGAACCTACAAATACTGGGTCAAGACCTACAATATCTGTAAAGTAGAACATTACATAAAGAAATACTATAGAACACGCTAAATCTTTACCTAAAGCACCTACCCCATACGAATATTTTTCTTTAAAACCTAACATAAGCATACCCCTCTCGATAACCTGAATATTTTGTGAATGTTAAATATTTTGTAAATGTAAAACGTTATTTCTAAGTTAAATATACACTATCTAGAAAAATAAGTCAATAGTTTTAATAAAAATTTATTTAATAATAGTAAAAATTTTAGTAAAAAACAGTTGCACAATATTATGTTAATATGGTAATATGGATTTAAGAAAGAAAAACACATTTCTTGTAAAGTTGATTATTTAACGAAATTCGACCGTAGATTAAAAATTAAAGAGTAAGTTTAGCTTAGTAAATAAGTTAGTAAATATTTACTTATCTAAAGAGTTTTAACTTTATGTTTAGAAACAACAACTTCTATGATTAATAAACAATATATACATTATAAAATAGTGTGGTATAATTAGTTTGATTAATTTAGGTAGAAAAATCTAAAATTACGGGAGTTGCCTCGTAAAATATTTTCTAAATATAAAAGAACAAACGAAGGGAGAATACCAAAATGAGCAACTAAATAAAATTTTGGTAAAGTATATATTATGGCAAATTTACAAGATATATCTAATATTACAGGAGTGTCAACAGCAACAATTTCAAGAATTTTAAATCAAGACCCAAGTTTTAATGTATTAGAAACAACTAGAACTAAAGTTTTAACTGTAGCAGAAGAAATTGGTTATACCAAACATCTTAAAACATCAAAAAAAGAGGATACACCAAAAAAATCAATACAAAAGGTTGTAACTATTGGAATTATTCAAATGCATAGTTACCAAAAACTTGTTGAAGACCCTTATTATTATAGGATTGAATGTTGTATTGAGATGTTTAAAGAGAAGTATAATATGAAAACTGTAAAAATTAAAAATAACCATGATAACACTTTTTCAGTAGAAGGAGATGTTAAGGTTGATGGAATTTTTGCGATTGGAATTTTTGGTGCGAAGCAAATTAGTAATATGGAAAAATTTAGTAAAAATATAGTTTTTCTTGACTCATCTCCAGATGAAGAAAAATATTATGGGATAGTTCCAAATTTTAGTTCTGGAGTGGAGCAGAGTATTCGTTATCTTCTAAAAAGAGGACATACAGATATTGGATTTATTGGTGAAAAATATACTCTTGGAGATAGAAAACACCGAATTTCAGAGCCTAGATGGATATTTTTTAGAAGTTTGATGATACCTATGGGACTATATAATGAGGATTTTATTATTGAAGCGCCAACCAATGTTTTAGAAGGATACGAGGCTACAAAGGCTTTTTTGGATAATGCAAAACAAATTCCAAGTGCATTTTTTATAGCGTCAGATAGTATTGGGAATGGAATTATTCGTGCAATTATTGAGAAAGGTTTAAAAGTACCCGAGGATATAAGTTTGATAGCTTTTAATAATAGTGCGCTTTCACAATATGCGATGATACCTCTTACGGCTATTGATGTACACGCTGAAAAGATGGCACTTACAGCATTTAAACATATGGTTGATTTATTAAATAATGATGCAGTTTTTGTAAGAACCGTTATTTCTTGCAATATTATCGAAAGGGATAGTGTTGCTAGATTAAAATAATTTAGTAAAATTTTATTGAGAGAAAAGGAGAATTTATTATGATATATGTAAATGAAAGTAAACAACATTTTTCACTTCAAACAGCGAATACATCTTATGTATTTTGTGTTGACGGAGAAGGGCTATTACGCCATTTATATTGGGGGAGCAAAATTGAAAATACTGAAGAATTAGAGTATGAAGTTTTGTGTGAAGTTTCTACAAATGACCCTGTTCATGAAATTACTCCAGAAGAATTTCCTGTTTATGGGGGACTTTTGTACAAACAACATTGTCTAAAAGCTAAATTTCAAAATGGAGATAGAGGAATTTTTTACCAATATGAAGGCTATACTCAGGAGCAAAATACACTTACTATTCACCTAAAAGATAAGTATCGAAATTTATTAATTGACCTTGAGTACAAATGTTTTGAGGAGTATGATTTATTAGAAAGAAAAGTTACAATTACAAACAATACCGATGAAACAATTACGTTAGAACAGTTGCAAACAGGGCAATTCCACATCAAAAAAACAGGTCTTAAATTCTCAAATGTACATGGCCATTGGGGTGCTGAACAAAATAGATTTGAGCAAGAAGTTTCATACGGAAAAATTTTAATTGAGTGTAGACGTGGAATTTCAACGCACAATCACAATCCATATTTCATTTTACATGATAGTGCAAATGAAGATGCTGGCGATGTTTATTTTGGGGCATTAAGAATGAGTGGAAATTTTAGAGGAGTAATTGAGCAAACTCCTTATGGAGAAACTTTGGTACAATTAGGGTTAAATTCTCATGACTTTAATGCAATTTTGAAGCCAAGTGAAAAAATGGAGTCACCAAGTATTATTTGTGGATATAGTAATGGGTTTGCAGCTATGTCACACAATTTGCATAGTTATGCTCGTAAAACAATTATGAAACCAACAAGAAAAATGGTATTATACAATTCTTGGGAAGCTACAGAATTTAAAGTTACTTGCGACCATCAAATTGAACTTGCTAAAAAAGCAGCTAAATTAGGAGCAGAACTTTTTGTACTTGATGATGGGTGGTTTGGTCAAAGAGATAGTATTGAAAATGGCTTAGGTGATTGGTATATCAACGAAGAGAAGTTTCCAAATGGTTTAAATCCTCTTATTGATGTAGTCAAAGAAAATGGTATGAAATTTGGAATTTGGATTGAGCCAGAGATGGTAAACCCTCTTTCGGATTTATACAAACAACACCCAGAATGGATTTATCATTTTGATAAAGTAATTAGTGATACGTCTAGGGGGCAATATGTATTAAATATCACTCTGCCAGAAGTAAAAAGTTACATTTTAAATATGATAGAAGATTTGCTAACAAAACACGATATCGCATACATCAAATGGGACGCTAATAGACCTATTTCTCAGAGTTCAAGTGATAAGCAAATTTGGCATAATCATATTTTGGCCGTGTATGATATTGTTGCAAAAGCAAAAGAGAAATTTCCAGATGTAATTTTTGAAGCATGTGCATCAGGTGGTGGACGTATTGATTATGGGGCGTTAACGTACTTTGATGATTTTTGGACTAGTGATAATACAGATGCATTTGACCGTCTAACAATCCAAGAAAGTTATTCGTATATTTATCCAATTAAAGCGATGCGTGCATGGGTAACAGATTGTCCAAACTTCTTATCAAAAAGATATATTCCATTACGTTTCCGTTTTCATAGTGCAATGATGGGAACTCTTGGAATTGGGAGCAATATCCTAAAGATTTCTGAGGAAGAAGAAACAATTTACAAAGATATGATTGCGCAATATAAAGAGATTGCTCACATCGTTCAAGAAGGTGATTTCTACAGATTAAAGCCGATTTCACAAAATAAATATTATGCATATCAATACGTTTTTGAAAATGAAAGTTTATTATACGTTTTCTTACCTCAAACTTTAATTGGGCATAACAAAGCTAGAATTTTATTAAAAGGTCTTAGCCCAAAAACTACTTATAAAGTATCGTATCAAGATGTTGTGATAGAAAAATCAGGAGAGTATTTGATGAATTTTGGAATTCAAATTTTACTTTCAGGTGATTATGCTAGTGAGATTGTAAAAATTAACGCTGTATACAGTATAGAAAATAATTAATTAATATATTATGTTTGCAGACAGAAGAATTTTATTGTTATCATAATAATTCGTTATTTAGTAGTGAATAAAAAAAGCTAGCTCTAATGTAGGGGCTAGCTTTTTTTGATTTAAAATTCAAATTTATAATTTGTGAAATAATTGTAAGGTTTATCTGGAGTTAAAATACTTCTCTCTTTATTACATTCATTATAACCTATGGGTAAATTTTGTGCCTCAAAACAAATTCCATCTCTATCTTCAAATTTCTTATCACAGTCTAATATAAAACCTGTAGAAAAATTTGCACTATAAATAACTACAGCATCATAATTAGTGGTCATTGTCATTTTTCGATTGTTATTTGGATTACTAAAAACTAAATCGCAATTAGGATTTAAAATCCAAGGGTGGTCATATCCTTTTTGAGCTGAGAATTCAGTAAGGGTAGTAATGTGTTCACCAATAGATTTTGTTTTCAAAAAGTTAAACGTTGGTATATTACTTATATTTATTAAATGCCCAGTAGGAATATTTTCATTATCAAGTTCTGCAATAATATGAGAGTCGATTTTTAAATTATGGTTTAAAATATTTGTTTTTACATCGCCAGATAAATTAAAATAGCTGTGGTTTGTTAAATTTAATAAAGTTGTTTTATCAGTAGTCCCAAAATATTCTATTTTTAAATTGTTATCATTATCTAGCCAATAGATAACTGTAATGTCAACATTAGCTGGATAACCCTCCTCACCATCTTGGCTAAAATATGTTAATTCAATTCCTGTACGAGTTTCTTCCTTTATAATGGTGTAATTCCATATTTTTGAGTTGAAACCATTTTCTCCTCCATGCAAACTATGAGAACCATTGTTGAGTTTAAAATTATATTCTACTCCATCAATTTCAACTTTTCCCTTATAAATTCTCCCAGCAGTACGCCCAATAATTGCACCCATAGCAGCATTATCATTTAAGTAATTGTTATAATCTTTGTATGCAAGAACAACATTTTCTAATTTGTTGTCATCAGTTGGGAGTAAAATTTTGGTGATTATTCCCCCAAGAGTTAAAACACTAATTGACATTTGATTATCATTTGTAATTGTAATTTCTGTGATTTCGTGTGATAAAAGTGAGATAGTTTTTGTGTTAGTGAGCATAATAATTTCCTTTCTATTAAAAAATATATTGAAGTAGCGTTTATATTTTTATTATATCATACATTAATATTGTTTGAAAACTGTTTTAGTAAAAATTTATTATAAATTTTAGTAAAAATCTTGACTTTTTTTACCAATGGTGTATAATGATATTAACAGCAATAATTATAGTTAGAATACTTGAAAAACCTTAATTTTGCAACTATAATTTCTATTAGAAATAAGGAGGATTACACTATGGAAATGAAAAATTGTTTTGAAAAAATCTTTAACCATGCGCCACAAATGAGCTTTTTTTCACCAGGAAGAATTAATTTAATTGGTGAACACATTGATTATAATGGGGGTCTTGTATTTCCTTGTGCCATAACAATTGGAACATATGCACTAATAAGTAAGCGAGATGATAGTAAAGTATATGCATATTCAATGAATTTTGAAGAACTTGGAACTATAGAATTCGATTTGTCAAACTTAGACTATGATAAACATCATAATTGGTGTAACTATATTAAAGGGGTGGCTAAGTTTTTACATGAGGAAAACAATAGTATAAATACAGGTTTTAACGTAGTTATAAATGGGAATATTCCAAATGGTTCTGGGCTTTCATCTTCGGCATCTTTAGAGTTGTTATGCATTGAGATTTTTAAAGCTTTAAATAACTTAGAAATTTCTTCGGTTGATGCTGCAAAGTTAGGAAAAAAGGTTGAAAATCAATACATTGGGGTAAATAGTGGAATTATGGATCAGTTTGCAATTTCCTTAGGAAAAAAGGATAATGCCTTATTATTAAATTGTGAAACATTAGATTTTGAGTATTTTCCATTATCTTTACCACAGCATAAAATTGTAATTATGAATACGAATAAACGCCGTGAACTTGCAGACTCAAAATATAATGAACGCCGTGCAGAATGCGAGAGTGCATTAGAAAAATTGCAAACTAAACTAGAGGTTAAAAATTTATGTGAGGTAAAACTTACAGATTTAGAGGCGCATAAAGAGTTATTAACTGATATTGAATTTATAAGAGCAAGACATGTTATTTCAGAAAATGTTCGTGTTAAAGATGCGTCGGAATGCTTTAGTAACAATGATTTGGAGCAGTTTGGGAAATTACTTAATGCCTCTCATAAATCATTATGTGAAGATTACGAAGTTACAGGGATTGAACTTGATACTTTGGTAAATTCTGCTCAACAAGAAGAGGGAGTAATTGGTGCAAGAATGACAGGAGCAGGGTTTGGAGGTTGCAGTTTAGCTATAGTACAAAATGAAAGTGTTGATAGATTTATTGAAAACGTAAGTAAAAAATATTTAGATATTATTGGATATGAAGCTTCTTTTCATATTGCAGAAGTTGGCGATGGGCCAAAACAAATAGAGCTTTAGGAGGGTGAGTTATGAAAATTTTAGTTGTAGGTGGGGCTGGATATATCGGTTCTCATGCAGTAAGACAATTATTAAAAGAGAATTATGAAGTGGTTGTGGTTGATAGTTTGGAAACTGGATTTAGAGAAGCTGTTGACCCTAGTGTAACTTTTTATGAAGTGGATATTAGAGATAAAGAAAAACTTTCTGCTGTTTTTGAGCAAGAAAAACTTGATGGGGTAATGCATTTTGCTGCAAATTCTTTGGTTGGTGAGTCTATGACAAACCCTTTAAAATACTACAGTAACAACGTTACAGGAGCAGAAATTTTACTAGGGACTATGGTTGAATATGGAGTTAAAAATATTGTATTTTCATCAACTGCTGCAACATATGGAGATGTTAAAGTGATGCCAATTACAGAAGAAACTCCAACAAATCCAACAAATACTTATGGAGAAACTAAACTTGCAATTGAGAAAATGTTGAAGTGGACTAGCGTTGCACATGAGTTAAATTATGTATGTTTGAGATATTTTAATGTAGCTGGAGCTGATGAAGTTGGGGATATTGGGGAGTCACACAACCCAGAAACACACCTAACACCAATCATTTTACAAGTGCCTCTTAACCAAAGAGAACACATTACAATTTATGGAAATGATTATGATACGCCTGATGGAACTTGTATTCGTGATTATATTCATATTTCAGATTTGATAAATGCGCATATTTTAGCGATGAAATATTTAGTAAAAGGTGGAGAAAACAACCATTTTAATTTGGGGAGTAGTACTGGATATTCGGTTAATGAAATGATTGAGGCGGCTAGAGAAGTGACAGGACACCCAATTCCTGCTGTTTATGGTACTCGTCGTGCAGGGGACCCAGCATCTCTTATTGCTTCATCTGACAAAGCTCGTGAAGTTTTGGGGTGGACACCACAAATTACAGATGTAAAAGATATTATTAAGAGTGCTTGGAAATGGCATCAATCACACCCACAGGGGTATCAAACTGAGAAATAATTTTTTGTAGAAAGGGTTGAGAATATGATTAATTTAGTAAATAATCTATTGAATATTTGCGTGGAAAATAAACTTATTACTGATATCGACAAAATTTATATTAGAAATCGCATTTTAGCACTGTATAAAATAAATGAATTCGAGAGGTTAAATTTAGAATTTGAAAACTTAAATCTATATGAAACTTTGGAGCAACTTTGTAATATCGCAATTGAGAAACAGATTATTACAGATACAATTCAAGATAGAGATATCTTTAGTTCAACAATTATGAATGAATTCCTTGATAAACCGTCTATCATAAATGATAAGTTTTATGGATTATTAAATGAGAATTCTCCACAGACTGCCACAGAATGGTTTTATCATCAGAGTAAATGTTGCAACTACATAAAAGTTGATAGAATTGCAAAAAATAAAGAATATACAACTTATTCGCCTTATGGAGATTTGAAGGTAACTATAAATTTATCTAAACCTGAAAAAGACCCAAAACAAATTGCTCTTGAAAAGTTAGCGCCTCCAACGAGTTACCCTTCGTGCTTATTATGCGTTGAAAATGAGGGTTATCAAGGGACGGTGAAACTTCCTGACAGGGCAAATCATAGAGTTATTAGAATGGAGTTAAATAATAAACCTTGGTGTATGCAGTATTCTCCATATTTGTATTATAATGAGCATTGTATTATTTTATCAGAAAGTCATGAGCCGATGCAAATTACAAAAGAAACTTTTAGTACATTGTTGGATTTTGTAACGACGCTACCACATTATTTTGCTGGCTCAAACGCTGATTTAC
>LNZR01000075.1 GCA_002007365.1 Epulopiscium sp. Nele67-Bin005
GTACTTGAGTAACTAAATGTCCTGCCATAATTCCCGACATCAAGGCTTTGAGAACGCCGTGAGAGGAAGCTGGGTCAAGGACTGTGGCTGCAGCTCATTGTGGAGCCACGTAACGGACCTGTCCACTCGTAGCTTTGGCTAGGATATCCTCATGATAGATTTACAGCAGACAAAATGAAGATTTCATGAGGGGTCACTTTAATTGATATGCATTCAATACTAACTTCAGCATCTGTTGTAAATAGTAAATAATCTGGAAGTAGATTAAAACTGGAGAGTCCCTCTTTTATCTAGACACCGGGGATTTTATGTGTAGCTTCTTTGTGGTTTGAGATGAACCAACTCATTTACTTTAAGGCATACAGTGGTGAAAGACGAGTGTGTTCTCTGGATGAAACAAAAACAATGCACCTTGCTTTAGATAGACGTGGTGGCCTAAAAGAACAGATGAAAGTTAAACGGCAACGACCTCTCAGACCCATCAGTCCCCTGTGAGATTTCCACTTGCAGCTGGTTTTGGACAAGTTAAAGAACCAGACGAGTTAACGGTACTTTTTATAGAAATTCTGGGGAAACTGTGACAATTAGTGACATTTAAAAAAAAAGGTACGAAGAACTAGAAAGACTGTCCTGAAATGTTCATTATAATTTGCCAAATCCAGTAGCTATGTAACCTCTTTTTTTTTGTAGTTTTTGGCACATTGCTCATCATTTTAACATTTGAAGATGAACTGACCGTGTGGTCCTTGCCTATATAAAAGATGTACATTTGATACACTACATAACTATGAAAGTAGACATGCATATTCAAAACAAAATCCTACTATGGATGCATTGATGTGTGTGATGGTTACACTGTTGTTCTCTACATATCGTCGATAATCATGTAATGCCTATATCCAAGGTGAAACTGGCCCTCAAGGTGAACAAGGTATTCCAGGGGTATCAAGTGATGATATAGCTTTTGCTAGTGCATATACTGAACCTATGATATCAATGTTAGAAGATATTTTCCCTTATGATAGGGGTGATACTCCATTACCTCCAGGAAATATTGCATTAGAATCTACAATCGGAACAGAGTCTCCAATGATACCAATTTCCTCCATCCGTGAAGATTCAGCTTTTTCTCCTCTATTAATGGCAACAGGAGTTATTGATGCTTCTGGTATCGGTGACTCATACCTATTCTTCCCAAGTGAAGTAATGTTTATTAATGCTTCTAATCACGATGATGCATATAGTGCAATAGCTGAATATAGCTTACCAACATTAGAAGTAGAACTTGATACAAAAACAGAACTTCTGTTTAATTACTTGCAAGAATTCTTCGAGCCTTCAAGAGAGCGTGAGATTAGTATAGGAGTGTCTAATCGTATCGATTTACCAGCATTATCAAATGTAAGAATATTAGAATTAACTAATGGATATGTTAAAGTAGAAGCAATCGATGGATATTCTTATATTTCAATTGTACCATTAAGAGTAATTTCTGGGATTAAATTTTAAAGTATAGTTAAAAATTTTATAGGGATGATATGCTAGAATTAGTGTAGCATTCCTTTACATAAATATCTAACATCACTAAATTGCTATATAAAAGGTATTAGGAAAATTTAGAATATTTTCTCTAATACTATTATTTGAGTGTCATGCAACAAGTCTACCTCATATATTAAAATAAGTAACTAAATTATTTGAGCTAGCGTTAAGCTTGAAAAAGTTCTTATAGCTGAAGTTTCAAAAGCCTTTGTAAAAGTTTATACAAAAAATAATTCAGGAGTTGCAATTATTGTACTCGATGCAATCATTGGGGTTTCACACGATCACGAATATATTCCAATTAGTTAATCAACTACAAAAAAGCTTTAAGGAAATTAATCCTTAGAGCTTTATTTTTTTGACAGAAGTACAATAGTTTCTATGTGAACTGTCTGAGGGAACATATCTACACAGCCAATTTTCTCAATTTTATAGCCCCCTTCTTGTAAAATTACCAAATCTTTTGCTAAAGCTGTTGGCTTACATGAAATATAAAGAAGCTCCTTTGCACCAAAATTCATGATTTTTTGGATAGCTTTTGGGTGAATTCCTTCCCTTGGAGGGTCTAAAACTATAGTATCAGGTTTAGTTTGCAAATTATCAACCTCAATCAAAACATCACCTGCAATAAAATTACAATTCTCCAATCCATTAAGTTTTGCATTTTCACGAGCTTTAACTACAGCCTCTTCCACAATCTCAATTCCAACAACCGACTTCGCTTTAAGAGCCATTATTTGAGCAATTGTCCCCGTTCCTGAATACAAGTCAAACACTGTCTGTTCTTCAATTCCACTTAGTAAATCAAGAGCCGTTTTATATAATAATTCTGCTCCTGTAGTGTTAGTTTGAAAAAATGAATATGGAGAAATTTTAAAATCTAACCCCAAAATTTTCTCTGTAATGAAATCTTGCCCATAAATTAAATTAGTTTGCTCAGGTTTTACTGCATCAGCCAAATTATCACTTAAAGTGTGGAAAAATCCTGCTACTTTTCCTTCCAAATCAAGATTTACAACTTTATTACACAGCTCACTAAAATCAAAATTTATTTGCGAAGAAGTTATTAGATTAACCAAAATTTCTTTTGTAGTTTCTGATTGACGGATAACTAAATAACGCACAAATCCTTCATGAATTTTTTTCTTATAAAAAGGAAGGTTCTTTTCTTCTACATAATCTAAAATACATCTCAAAATTTTACTGAAATCTAAATTTACAATTTTGCACCCATCAACCGTAATAATATCGTATGTGCTACGTTTTTTGTGCATACCAAGAGCCATAGGCCCATCTTTATATGAGTCTCCAAAAGAAAATTCCATTTTATTTCTATAGTTCCAAACGTTTGGGCTACCCAAAATTCCCAAATCTTCAAATTCTGTAATTTCAGCATCGGCCAAAATTTGTTTAACTTGCGAAAATTTGCGTTCTAATTGCTTTTCATAAGGAAGAGGCTGAAGCGCACACCCTCCACATTGCCCAAAATATTCACATTCTGGCTTTACAAAATAGGTAGGATTTTCCAATACCTCAACCAATCTTCCTTCCCATTTTCCTTTTCGTTTTTTACACAAGCGAACTTGTACATCTTGCCCCGAAAAAGTATCTGCAACTTCAACTCGCACACCATCTTCAATCTCACAAATCCCTTTATTTGGAAACTTTACTCTCTCAATTGTAGCCTGTATTATATCCTGCTTTTTTGCCATAACTTTACCTCTCTAAAATTTAATTAGCCCTTTATCCTTCATAGTTTGAACAGCGATTATCATTCCAATTCTTGCGTGATAATGCGTAAGTCCTCCTTGAAAAAACACTGTGTATGGTGGTTTAATTGGGGCATCTGCACTAAGCTCAATCGATGCTCCTTGAATAAATGCACCAGCGGCCATAATTACATCAGAGTCATACCCCGGCATTGCCCAAGGCTCTGGCACAACAAAACTATCAACTGGCGCCCCTTTTTGAATTCCTTCACAAAAAGCAATAATATTTTCTGGATTATTCATATTAATAGCCTGAATAATATCATGGCGCTTTTCTTTAGAAGTTGGCATAACATCAAAGCCCAATTTTTCAAATATCGCCGATGCAAAAATTGCTCCTTTTAATGCGTTTGCAACAACTTCTGGTGCTAAAAATAACCCTTGCAAAACAGGTTGATTAAGCCCAAGTGTTGCCCCAACTTCTTTCCCAAGACCAGGAGCAGTTAGGCGCATTGCTGAATTTTCAACGTATTCTTCTTTCCCAACAATGTATCCACCAGTAGGCGCAAGCCCTCCACCAATATTTTTAATCAAAGAACCAACTACCAAATCTGCCCCAACATCACTAGGTTCAATTGTGCTAACAAATTCTCCATAACAATTATCAACCATACAAATAATATCGCTTCTTATGTCCTTTATAAAGGAAATTAATTCGCCAATTTGCTCCACAGAAAATGTTGGTCTATAACTATAACCTTTTGAACGTTGGATAGTTACCATTTTTGTTTTTGGAGTAATCGCTTGTTTAATCGCCTCATAATCAAAACTAAAATCTTCTAAAAGCTCAACTTGTTTGTATGTAACACCAAATTCTTTTAGACTACCATTCGTTTTTGTAATTCCAATAACACCATGAAGAGTGTCATAAGGCTTGCCAACTGGAGATAACAACTCATCACCAGGTCTTAAATTTCCAAATAAAGCTACCGTTAAAGCGTGTGTTCCAGACATCAATTGAGGCCTAACTAAGGCAGTTTCTGCATGAAAAATATCTGCATAAATTGCTTCAATTACTTCTCGACCCAAATCGTTGTACCCATACCCCGTTGTTGCTGCAAAATGAATATCACTAAGCCTATTTTTTTGCATAGCATATAAAACCTTTGCACCGTTGTAATGCATTGTTTTATCAATGTCGGCAAAAGTTTCTTGTAGAGTATTTTCTATTTCTTCACAAAATTTTTGTGTTTGTTTATCTATCCCAAAAAGCTCTAAGTTCATAAAAAATTTTGTCCTCCTGTTGTAAAATACCCCCCAAAGTTAGGGGGCTAATTTATTATTCAGCTGATGTGTTTAATGTCACATTTTTTGATGGACAAACAGTTGAAATTGCGTGTTTATAAAGCATTTGTTGCTTTCCTTCGCTCTCTAATAACACCACAAAATTATCAAAGCCTTTAATTGTCCCTTTAATTTGAAATCCATTTGTTAAAAATACAGTTACAAAAATTTTCTCTTTTCTAAGTTGATTAAGTACCACATCTTGAAGATTAACGTTTTTATTCATTAAAACCCCTCCTAATTTCTCTAATGTTTCCATTGTATATGATATTTTTACTGTTGTCTACATACTATTAGAAAATAATGTCATTCAATGTAAGTATTGACCAGTTTTTTAAGAGTTATACAGTTTCCTCAACATTATTTAACATTATTTCTAAAATATTTTTTGTATCAAACCCATGCTCATCAACACGCACCCAAATAGGGTTTGTCTGATGTCTAAACCAAGTAAGCTGACGTTTTGCATAATTTCTCGTATTTTGCTTTAATTTATCCACTGCAAAATCAAGCGAAACTTCACCCCTAAAATATGGAAAAAACTCCTTGTATCCAATTGCTTTCATAGAAGTTAAATCTTCTGTCAACCCTTGATTATACAAACTTTTTACCTCGTCCAACAACCCCCTCTCCATCATCATATCTACCCTCAAATTAATGCGTTCATAAAGAATTTTTCTATCCATATCTAACACAAAAAAACAATAATTATAAGGTGATTTTTGGTTTAAACGCTTCTCTTTTTGCTCAGAATTATGGCTAGAAATTGGCTTTCCAGTTTGCTCAAAATATTCTATTGCACGCACAACTCGCCTCAAATTATTAGGGTGTAAGGGCTTTGCTCCTTCTGGGTCAATCTCTTGTAACTTTGCATAAAGTGCCTCCGAACCATTTTTATATGCAAATTCAAAAAGTTCCTGCCTTCTTTTTGTATCTTGCTCATTGTCTTCAAATTGAGTATCGTACAAAATTGCATTTATATAAAACCCTGTACCTCCTACCAAAATAGGAATTTTATTTCTAGCATGAATTTCATTTATATATTGAGTAACTCTCTCCTTAAACCAAGCAATATTACTACCCTCTGTTGGCTCTAATTCATCAATCATGTAGTGGGGTACACCGTCCATCTCATCTTGGCTAATTTTAGCAGTTCCAATGTCCATTTGTTTATAAATTTGCATAGAATCAATACAAATTATCTCTCCATTTAGCCTTTTTGCAAGATTAATGCTAATATCTGTTTTGCCAGACGCTGTAGGCCCAGCAATTAAAATTAATGGTTTATTCATCTATTTCTTCCTTTTAAATATGTTTTTAATATAGTATACTTGATTTTTGATTATTTGCAAAGAAATTTATTTCTCCACTCAAATTAGGACTAAAAAGTTTAATCATCACGATTTTTGAATTTCATCTTTTTTTGATTTGCTATTTAGAAACCTCTTTCCCAAAAAACCTTTACCTTTTTATGTTACTTCTCTTCTCAAAAGTTATTTTTAACTTTTGGCAAAATTTCTCTTTTCGTTCAAAATTCTTGTTGATTTCTGATTATTTGCAAAAAAATTTATTTCTCCACTCAAATTAGGACTAAAAAGTTTAATCATCACGATTTTTGAATTTCATCTTTTTTTGATTTGCGATTTAGAAACCTCTTTCCAAAAAACCTTTACCTTTTTTATGTTATTTCTCTTCTCAAATTTAATTTCTTAATTTAGAAAAAATTTACATTTAGTTAATGAAATTTATGGAATATTTTTCCAACATTTGTTAATATATTTTATATAATGCAAAATGTTTATAAAAGGGGTTGTGTCGTATGGAAATTATTAGATTAGAAGAAAAAAGCGATCAAACAGAAATTCGTGAAATTCACCTTTCAGCCTTTGAAAATGATATTCAGGCCAATTTAGTTGACAGGGTAAGAAGGACAAGCTTTTATACTCCCGAACTTTCTTTAGTAGCCAGATACAAACAGGAATTGGTGGGGCATATTTTATTTAGCCGAGTTGTTATTAAAGGAGAAAAATCTACCACTACTGGTGTTATATTATTGCCTTGTAGCGTCAAAAAGGAATATCAAGGTCTTGGAATTGGTAAGCGTCTTGTTGAAGATGGTATACACCAAGCAAAGAGGTTTGGATATCGTCTCATAATTGCACTAGGGTCTTATAATTATTATTCCCAATTTGGATTTCGCCCTGCCACTCAAATGAATTTGGTATCATCTACACCTGTTGCCGACTCCACTTTTATGGCATATGTCATTGATGATACAAAGTTTGAAGGGACTGTTTATTATCCACGAGAATTTGATTTTTATTAAAAAAAAAGTCTAAAAATACGCATCGCATATCTTTAGACTTTTACATATTAGGAATTTGAAGAACTAGGTGCAGCATTTCCATCTCCACCATTAAAATATTTCTCGTCTTCTTGAGATTTGGAAGAGGCTTCTTCTCCTGATTGGCTTTCTTGCTGAGATTTATCTGTTTCATCATTTTGCTGTAACGCCGTTTTGATGTGGTCACCTTCACCATAATTATTGGCACTATGATTACCATTTTTGTGATGTTCAATAGCTTTATCAGCAAGTTGCACAAATTCTGTAGTTGTTTGTGTCGCACCTGCAATAACATTGATATCTTCCACATTTTGTTTGGCGATTAATTGTGACCTCAAATCTTGCATTGCATCTTTTGCACTAGAGCCTGTTTTTTCTTGCATAGTAGAATTGTACTCTTCATCTTGAGATTTTTTCTCACTCTCATCATTTACATAATCAAAATACACTTCTGTAATCAAATCGTCCGTAAAAGTTAGGCGCATATGAGGTATCCAACCGTATTGGTCTTCACTTCCTTCTACCTCAATCACCTGACCTTGCACCATGTCTTGTACATTTTCTATATCACGAGCTGTTCTTGAACAACCCATCAAACTTAAACCAATGCAGAGGCTTCCTAGCCCAATTATCAATGATTTTTTCATAAATTTGCCTCCTTAAATGTTGTGGAAATTTCTCTACTAAAATTATTTTTCCACAAAATCATTTAAGTATACATTACATATTAAAACTATCTCTCAAAGATTTTAAATCCTTAAAGTTATATTTTTCCATATAATTTATAAGCTCATTTTTGATATCAACAGGAGCTGTTGGGTTTGCAAAAACAGCTGTCCCAATAGAAACGGCATCTGCTCCTGCCAAAATAAATTCCACAACATCTTCTCCTGTCATAATGCCTCCAAGCCCAATAATTGGAACGTTTACAGCTCTTCTTACTTGATACACCATTCTCACAGCTACAGGCTTAATTGCAGGTCCTGAAAATCCTCCCATAACATTTGCCAAAACTGGTTTTCTTCTATGAACATCAATTTTCATACCAAGCAAAGTATTAATCAAAGAAATAGCGTCTGCCCCTTCAGCTTCAACGGCTTTAGCAATTTCTGTGATATCTGTTACATTTGGAGTTAATTTAACAATGATTGGTTTTTTGCACACTTTCTTAACTTCTTTTGTAACTTGGGCGGCCAATTTTGGGTCTGTTCCAAAACCAATTCCACCTTTTTTTACATTTGGACAAGATACGTTAATTTCTAATAAATCTACGTTAGTATCGTTTAACTTTTCTGCAACTTCGCAATAATCCTCAATTGTACGACCAGCAACATTTACGATAACTTTTGTATCAAATTTATTTATAAACGGAAGTTCATCTTTAATAAAACTATCAATTCCAGCATTTTGAAGTCCAACTGCATTAATCATTCCACCATAAGTTTCTGCAATACGAGGCGTTTCATTTCCTTCCCAAGGCACATTTGCAACACCTTTTGTAATCATTGCACCCAACTCATTTAAATCATAAAAAGTTGAACTATCATGTGCTGAAAAAGTTCCTGATGCTGTTGTAATTGGGTTATTTAATGTAACCCCAGCTATATTTACACTTAAATCTATCATTACCAAACCACCTCACTAGATAAAAATACTGGACCATCTTTGCAAACTTTTTTGCGACTAATAGTTTCCTCTGTTTTAATTTTACACACACAACCTACGCACGCACCATACCCACAACCCATACGCTCTTCCAACGAAACTTGAAGTGGCTTGTTTATTTGTTCACAATGCTCTGACAATGCTTTTAACATAGGCTTAGGTCCACAACTATAATAATAATCTCCTACGATATTTTCAGATTTAATCAGCTCCACAACATTACCCTTAAATCCAAAATTTCCACTATCTGTAGCCACAAAAACTTTTACACCAAGTTCTTCAAGTCTTTCTTTCAAAAACGGCTCATCTCTAAATCCTAAAACAGCAATTTTTTCTCCAGAAACTTGTTTTGCAAGCTCCACAAGAGGTGGTACGCCAATTCCTCCACCTACCAAAATATGCGTTTTTACATCTTGAGGTACAAATCCTGACCCTAAAGCAGTACTAATTTTAATTTCATCACCTGCGTTATACGTTGCAAATTCAGCAGTTCCCTGACCCACCACAGAATAAACTATAGTAATTGAACTCTCATCTATTTCTGAAATACTTATTGGTCTTGGCAACAAAATATGTTTTTGCTTTGGGTAAATATTGATAAACTGTCCAACCTTTGCACTTTTAGCAACGGTTTTTTCTTCAATTACCATGTGGTAAACGTCTGGTGCAATACAGTTTTGCGACTTAACTACACCGTTTTTCACTTCTCTTTCCATCTGAAAATTCCCTCCTAATAATTAAATTTCGTAAATAATTTTTCCGTTAACTAGCGTATGAGTTACCTCACCATACACTTCCATTCCGTTAAACGGCGTATTCTTTCCTTTAGAAACAAAGTCTTTGCTATCAATTATATATTTTTTATCCACATTAATAATTGCAATATCAGCAACTTTTCCAACTTCCAATTTTCCTTTGTCAAGGCTAATAATTTCGGCAGGTCTAGTACACATTTTATTTACCAATTCTAGTGGAGTTAAAATATTTTCCTTCACTAAATATGTGTAACTAAGTGCAAAACTAGTTTCAAGACCAACTATTCCAAATGGAGCTTTGTCGATTGGCTCATTTTTTTCATCATAATGATGAGGTGCATGGTCTGTAGCAATTACATCAATAACCCCTGATTTTAGGGCATCTTTCATAGCTTGTACATCATCTTTAGTTCTTAGAGGAGGGTTCATTTTTTTATTAGTGTCATAGTCCTCTAGGCAACTATCATCTAATGTAAAATGATGTGGAGCAACCTCAGCAGTTACATTCACTCCCCAAGATTTTGCCATTTCAATAAGTTCAATACTTCCTCTAGTACTCATATGCGAAAGGTGAAGGTGGGCCCCTGTATATCTTGCCAAAATGATATCTCTCGCCACAATAAGCTCTTCGGACTCTCTCCCAATCCCTTTAATTCCAAACTTTAGAGCGTTTTCTCCAGCGTTCATAGCTCCACCTGCCAACGTGTGGTCTTCTGTATGAGAAAAAATTGGAAGTCCAAGAGGTTTTGCATATGCCATCGCTTTTTTCATCAAAGAAGCGTCCATTACAGTTTTTCCATCTTCACTAATTGCACAAATTCCATGTTCTTTCATTTTTCCAATATTAGCCAGCTGTTCACCTTTTTGCCCTTCGGTAATTGCACCAACTACCAAAACATTTACTCCATTCGCTTTTTTGGCCATAGTATGAACATATTCTACAATACATTCATTATCAATAATTGGATTTGTGTTTGGCATACAACACATCGTTGTAACTCCTCCACGAGCAGCCGAAAGACACCCAGTTTCAATTGTTTCTTTGTGTTCAAAACCAGGCTCTCTAAGATGTACATGAAGATCAACAATTCCTGGGATTACCCATTTGTTAGACGCATCTACAACTTTATCTGCTACTCCATCAAACTCACCAATAGCAACAATTTTCTCATCTTTAATCCAAATATTTGTTACTTTCTCTAAATTTGTACTTGGGTTAATCACCAAACCATTTTCAATACAAGTTATCATTATTTTCTCCCTTCACTCAACAAAGCTAAAATTGCCATACGCACTGCCACACCGTTTGTAACTTGCTCATCAATAACGCTAACTGGGCTATGATTTACCGTAAATATCTCGCACCGATCTCTCTGTCTCTGTTCCTTAAGTTCCGCTCTCACACCCCTACATGGGGACGTAACAACAGTTGGTATTTTGTGCCATTTGGCATTCCTCACTTTTTCTGTGTGAAACACCATGTCATAAATGGCAATGCTAAGGTAATGTACGGACAAACAAAACTTTCTGACATCGAGGCAGAGCATCATTATGAAAGTTATTTCTTGAATTAACATGCACACTCAGATATTTTTAGCATTTGATCTGCAAGTGTTTCACACGATTTAGAACAGCAGCATGCCAAGCTACGTAATCTGAACCAGAGAATAGTACTTACACGTGGCTGTAAAATACAACTAAAACTCTACTTAAACGGACTGACTTGGCTTGTGATCAAAATCAGATGAGCTGACAACTTTTCTAACGTAGCCAACATGAAGCAGGTGCCACAATACAAGATATTCCTTCGGAAGCCACTCATACATCCAACATCTTTGACATCTGTCCTGTAGCCAGAAGTCAGACATTGCTCCTGTCCCACTTCTTGCTCCGTCACTCTTTCTCTTACCCTAGAGGCATTTTCCAGTTTCCATTGATTGACTGTCAGTTGTAAACTTGCTCATATAAGTGGCCCACTGGCTGAAACACAGTGTAGTGATTGCTGCTTATTCATGTGTAAGTCATTCAAAGCTGAAACTCAGGTAGGTGTGTATGCCACAGCACCGAAGAGAGGACAGGAACCATTTATCATTGATACATTAGTTTTCCCAGCAGCCCCAACTAATGTAACATTCAAGCTCTACTTCTGACTTAATTGCTCCATGACTGATACTCACTCTGCGTAGACCCTGTAGGTCCAGGACAACTCTCCCACTTGTTCCTTCAGACGTCAGCCCTTATGGATTATAGAGCCAACTTGTTTCACATGTGGCCCATGCAGGTATGCACTAATGCAATGATGGTGACAGATGGAAGCATGGGAGGTTAAATAACCCAATTTACTGTTAATGGCTTGTGTCTGCTCTGAATGGCCTGGTACCTGTGTGCTGCAACTAACTTAGATTATACCTGACTCATATAAAACGTTGTTGTCTGGCATCTTGTGCCAAATGCTAAGGTGGGGCTTACAAAAACAGAAAAGAGCGAGGGTATTTTTTGGTTAGCACAAGTGTTGTACATGCTGCTCCCACTGATGGCAATGTCCCTTCTCAGCTTTCATGAGGTAAAACTATTTTTTTTGGAATATAAGTTAAACATAAATTATACTGCTAAAGAAAGTCTATTAGGATTTGTAGATCAAGAGGTCCTAAATGTCCTCATTCTTGACCAGCAGTCACAGGTTGGATATCTGTGACCTAAAGGTCAGCTAAAATGAAACATGGAAATATGAAAGCTGGTAAAGCTCGCTGAAGAAGAAAGAAAAGTCAGGAGAAGTTAACACTGACTGTAGCTCACAGGTTTTCCACTAATTTATATTAG
>LNZR01000076.1 GCA_002007365.1 Epulopiscium sp. Nele67-Bin005
TTATGTTAGAAAAATCACTAATAATCAATATTCATTAATAAGGAAGAAACTCATACAAGTAACTTGAGTTAATGATTATAATTTACATAAAAATTTACCAATTTGGATTTATATTTGAAATTTATAAATGTATAAGGTATAATATTTTTAAATTAAATTTTGAAATTATGGAAGGAAAATAATATGATTTATACAGTAACTTTAAATCCATCTATAGATTATTTGGTTAACTTGGAAAATTTAGATGTTGGTACAATAAATAGGGTTAATAATGAGCAAATTTTTGTAGGAGGAAAAGGGATAAACGTATCTTTAATGCTAAATAAGTTAGATATTTCATCAACAGCATTGGGGATAATTGCAGGATTTACAGGAGTTTTTGTTGAGCAACAGCTTGAGGAAAAAGGGATTGAGAGTCATTTTGTATCTGTGGAACAGGGATTTAGTCGTATTAATATAAAAATTAAATCTGAGCAAGAGACGGAGATTAATGGGTCAGGGCCTATAGTTTTGCCAAATCATATTGATAAGCTTTTGTGGCAAATTAAAAAATTAACTTCAGATGATATTTTGGTTATAAGTGGGAGCATTCCAAGTAGTATCAATTGTAATATTTATAAATCCTTTATTGAAAAAGCTACAGAAAAAGGGGCAAAAGTTGTGGTAGATGCAACTAAAACTATTTTAACGGATTTATTAGAGTATAAGCCATTTTTGATAAAGCCGAATAAACATGAACTGGAAGAAATTTTTGATGTAGAAATAAATTCTGTCAAAGATGTTATTTGTTATGCACAAAAACTTAGAGAACAAGGAGCAGTTAACGTTTTGATTTCTTTGGGGGCAGAAGGAGCAATTTTGATTAATGAGAATAACGAAATTTTGATGAGTAATGTGGCAAAAGGGGAGGTGAAAAACTCTGTAGGCGCTGGGGATAGTATGGTTGCAGGATTTATTGGTGAATTTGCTAAATCTCAAAATTATGAAAAGGCATTAATTCAAGGGGCAAGTTGTGGTTGTGCAACGGCATTTTCGGCTGATATTGCTACAAAACAATTAATTGATGAAATTTTACCTCAAATTAAGGTGGAAAAGCTGTAATATATTGACAAACGTATAATTTTGTTATAAAATATATATAAACTATGTGCAAGATGACATAATTTTATAAATTTGTATAAAATATATAAAAAATTTCTTTACAAGAATGATTATAAATAAATTGGAAAAAATACTAGGGGAGTTCTC
Organism: Epulopiscium sp. Nele67-Bin005; assembly: GCA_002007365.1. GTDB lineage: Bacteria > Bacillota > Clostridia > Lachnospirales > Cellulosilyticaceae > Epulopiscium_D. Next base: position 1,249 of record LNZR01000076.1, read on the forward strand.
TAACAATCTTAAACTGTAAACAACAATGTTTACGGTTTATTTTTTTTGCGATTATTGATAAATTTGACAATCAAAATATATAAATCACATATTTTTTTTGATAGTGCAATAAATTTATAGTTACAAAGAAATTTAACTTAAGTTTTAGTCAAGCCTGAAAATCTAAAATCCAAAAATCGTGATGATCTAGCTTTTTTGTCTTATTTATGATGGTTTTTGTCCTATTAGTGATGGAAAGAAGGCATTTTGAAATAAAATTACTCAAAATAGCTTTGACTAAAAAATAATTATCTCTTTGACGATAACTTTAATATACGATTTTTTGCTAAAAAATGTCGTAAAATCTAATTTTTATAGAAAAGAGACAGTTTATGAAAAAACAATTATCAGTAATCTTAGGGGCATTGTTATCGTTTAGTGTGCAAGTTTCGGCTTATCAATGCCCTGTAAATAATGTATACCATGTTTTGGTTAATCACGAAAATTCTATTGAACCTGATTTTGTAGCTGGAGAAGTTGTAATGCCAGATGTTTTGTTTGCAACTAAAGGGGATATTCAAAAAAATTATATGGAAAAAACTGCCGCAAAAGCATTAGAAGATATGTTTAATGATGCGCTAGAAGAGGGGGTTCATCTTATTGCAATAAGTGGATATAGGGACTATGAACGACAAGAAGTATTGTATGAGCAGGCTGTAGCAAGTTATGGAATAGAGCAAAAAGGGAGTGCTAAAGCTGGTCAAAGTGAGCATCAAACAGGATTAGCTATGGATATTGGATATTTATCACAAAGTTTTGGCGATACTAGAGAGGGTATATGGCTTGCTGAGCGTTGTCATGAGTATGGTTTTACGATTAGATATCAACAAGGAAAGGAACATATTACAAGGTATATTTATGAGCCATGGCATGTTAGGTATGTAGGGGTAGAGCTTGCTACTAGACTTTTTGAGGAAGATAAAGTTTTAGAAGAGCTTGAATATTGCTGTCCACCATTGCAAAATCAAGCAATGCGAGTGTATTGTGATGGGAAATATCAATATAAGCCACAAGTGTTGATTTTTAATGATGTAGAATATTTATCAGTTCGAGAAATTTCAGGTTTGTTAGGTATAGATTTATCATATAAAAATGGTCAAATTATTGCACAATATAATAACAAAACTATAATGTTTAATACAAAAGAGTCAGATTTTTTTAATAATACACTTATAAATATAGATGGGTATACGTACGTACCAGTTAATGAATTTTTGTCTAACTTTCAAGTAAATAGCCAGTTTATAAATAATGCGTTACACATTTTTGTTTAGAAAATGGTAACCAAAAATTGATTAATAAAATACATTATAATGATACAAATTACTATAGTTTAACAAAAAAAATAATACTATTTTTAATCATTATATAAGTATACATCTATTTCATTGATATTTTTAATGAGAATTTGGGAATAATCTTAGGTGGTGTTGTACAAAACATGAGGGCAGAAAGTGGTGATTATCGTTGATTTTTCAGCTATAATTTGACTTTTTGTCTTATTAAAATATAATAATAGTACAGCAGAAAATTATTATTAAATTAGTAATTAACTATTTTTTGATTAATAAACTAGTTAATATGACCAAACAATTAGGGAAGGTAGCGTTATGAAAGAAATTTTAGATGAAATCATTGAGGTGGATAAAAACGTTTATGAGTACAAGGTGAATAAGGGCAAGGAGCTTGAGGAACTCAAAAAAACATTAGAGGCTGATATTGAATATAAGTGTAAAAATATTATGGAGAGCAAAAGAGAAGAGGCAGAGCTTTTGGGGTTGGTTGTAGTTGAAGAAGGAGATATGAACCGAAAATTGATTGAAGAACACTCTCACCAAAATGTATTAGAGATAAAAAATAGTTATTTAAAAATTAAGGAAGAGTTGCAAATTCAAGTTTTTCAAGATATTTTTTCTATGCAGGAGGGGCTATGAATGATTTTATTTGCTACCATGCTATTGCGGCAAAAACGCAAAGTCGTAAGCATATTTTGCTAAATCCAGCAGATTGGGAGCAACTTTTGAATTTTAGTACAACGGAACAAATAATAAATTTTATTAAAAATAAAGAAGGATATAAAGAATATTTTGAGCCTAGTACAGAACAATTTCATCGTCATCAATTGGAGTTGGCACTTGAGAAACTTTTGGTTGGTGAGGTTGAGCGAATGATGCATTATATGACTGCGCATTATAAAAAATTGTTTAAAGTAATATTGATGAAATATGAAATTCACGATTTACAGTTGATTTTTAGGGGGATAAGTAAGGGAGAGTCACTAAATTTAGTATATCCATATTTTATACACTCCACTAAATTTGAAAATTTGCCATTTGAAAAAATTGTTGAATGCAAAAATGTTAAAGAAGTAGTGGAAAGTTTGCAAAATACAATTTTTTATAAGCCGTTAAAAAACTTATCTAAAGAAGATTTAAAAACACGCCAATGGCATATGGAGATGCAAATGAATAATTTACTTTATAAATCTTTATACGAGCAGGCAAGTTGGCTTGAGGAGACTGATAAAGAAGTAATGTTGCGTATTATAGGTATAAAGGTGGACTGTATAAATATTGAATGGATTTATAGAGCGAAAAAATATTATAATATTTCTAACGAGGAAATACTATTATTTAGCTTAAATCAAGGATACAAAATTAAATATAATTCTCTTAAAAAGTTGGTTTATGCCGAGAATTCTCAGCAATTTAAAAAGATGTGTGAGCAATTTATGAATACTACAATTTTTGATTTTGAAGATGAACTTTTGGAAAAATGCTTAAATAAAATTTTCTATGATAGCTTAAATAAGAAAGAAAATATGGTGGGAATAGGCTCATTAATTGGGTATATTTATAAGCTAGAGATGGAACAAAAAGATGTAGTGGCAATTGCTGAAGGACTGAGGTATAAACTTAGTCATGAGGAAATTAAAACATATTTAATAAATATTACGTAAGAAGGGGAGGGTTATATGGCAATTGAAAAGATGGTTATGTTCAATCTAATTGCTTCCCAAGAAGACGAACATTGTATTCTTGAGCAACTTTTATTGAGTGAAAAAATTCATCTTAACGTTGAGCAAGCAAGTAAGGCAAAAAAATATTTGACTGAACAATATGAAGTAGAAGCTAAAAATGATGATTTTGCAACGTGGATTAGTAAATTGGATAAGATGTCGGAGCAACTTTTGAACATATCACAAAGTATATCGATTACTCCAATAATAAATTCTCATATAAGTTATAAGGTATATCCATTTTCACAGGCTGAAGAAGATTTAACAGTATTTTTGAAAAATAATGCAGACCCATTGGCTCAACGATTGGAAAAAGATAAACACAAGAAAAAACTTATAGTCTTGAAAAATATTGTAGATTCGCTTCACAAAAAAAATATTGATTTTTATGAGTTGAGTAATATGCATTATTTGAATTATGAATTGGGGTTATTAACGTACGAAAATAGTGTTCAACTAAAAAAGAATTATGAAAATATAGATGCAATTATTTTGCCAGTAGGTGAAATTGATGAGGCTAAAGAAACTATTCATTTGGTAATTTATCCAAAAATGTTGGAGTCAGCTACTATTTCTTTGTTAAAAAGTGTGAGTTGGCAGAAGATTGATTTACCAGAGGAATTTTTAGATAATATTCCAAATATGCAGGCTAAATTTGAAGTAGCAATTGCAAAAATTGAAGATGAAATTGCTATTTTAGATAAGACCATATTTTCTAAAATAGAGTGTAAACAATCATTAATTAATCATATTTATACACGTTTAGAGTTGGAAAAAGAAATTGCTCATCTAAAGCAAAAATTGTGGCATGGAAATGAAGTTTTTGTTATATATATGTGGGCAAAAGCTGATGAAGCCACGCTTATAGAGGAGAAAATAGCAAATATCACAGATAGATATGTATTATCAATTAAAGAAGTTAAGGAAGTTTCTAAAGAGATTGCACCACCTACTATATTGAATAATAATAGATTTTTTAAGCCATTTGAAACTATTGTAAAAATGTACGGATTACCTTCATATAATGAAATTGACCCAACCAAATTTTTAGGGATTACACTATGTTTAGCGTTTGGGATAATGTTTGGAGACATTGGGCAAGGTTCACTTTATATAATTGCAGGATTTATTTTATCAAAGTATAACGAGTCGACAGGTGGAATTTTAAAACGGTTAGGTGCTTCTTCTGTGGCATTTGGATTTTTTTATGGAAGTTTGTTTGGGCTTGAACATGAACAGTTACCGTGGTTACCTCATGTAATAGGAAGTCCATTATCGCCTTATAACATTATGCCAATTTTAATGATGGGTGTAGGGTTTGGAGTGGTAGTTTTGACTATATCATATTTTATAGGTATAGCAAATTGTCTAAAAAAGGGTGATATAGAAGAGGGTGTGTTTGGTAAAAATGGTGTATTTGGATATGTGTTTTTTATCAATTTAATCTTATTGATGTTAGCAATTGTTGGTGTAGTACCTGTTTCACCATTTGTATTTTTAGGAATAATGGTGGTTGCATTGGCTATCATTATATTAAAAGAACCACTTACTCATTTGGCCAAAAAACAAAGACCATTAATTAAAGGTGATACGGGTTCATATTTTATAGAGAGTGGCTTTGAAGGCTTGGAAACAGTGCTTTCGGCAATTAGTAATGCGATTTCATTTATTAGAGTTGGGGCATTTGCACTCAATCATGCAGGGTTATTTTTAGCATTTTTGGTAATGTCTGAGATGACTGATAACCTAGTATTGAAAATATTTATATTAGTGTTAGGTAATATTTTAATTTTAACTTTGGAAGGATTGATAGTTTTTATTCAAGGTTTAAGATTGCAGTATTATGAAATGTTTAGCAAGTATTTTGGTGGAGAAGGGAAGCCGTACAATCCAATTAAGCTTGGAAATAATAAAAATATTAAATTATAAGAAGAAAGAGGGTTATAAATATGATAGTTTTTGTAATGTTAGTAGCAGTTATTATTGCAGGAATGACAATTGAAAACGGCGTTAGAGCAATAAAAAATAAGCAAGAGGGGGACGTGAAAAGAGCAATTTGTGCGTCAATTGTTCCTTTTAGTTGTGCAGTTTTAGCTATGTTTACATTTATTTTTTTGGATTTGACAGTGTTTGCATCACCAATTACAGATGAGGCTGCAAGTATTGTAACTGCTGGGATTTCAGTAGGTGAAGGATTTAAATATTTGGCAGCAGCATTGAGTACAGGACTTGCAACTATAGGTACAGGGCGTGCAGTTGGAGCAGTAGGTTCTGCCGCAATTGGAGCAGTTTCGGAAGATCCTTCGATTTTGGGAAAAACGCTAATTTTTGTAGGCATGGCAGAAGGTATTGCGATTTATGGAATGATTATTTCAATTTTAATTTTATTCGTATAAGGTGAATAAATATGAAGTCGTTTGTAATTAGTGATAATAAGGATACGTGGGTTGGAATGCGTCTTGTAGGGATACAAGGCGTTATTGCTCACACAAAAGAAGAAGTGATGTATAATATTAATGAAGTGTTAAAAGATGAAGAAATTGGATTAATTATACTAACTGAAAAGGTGGTAGATTTAGCATCAGAAGAAATTTTGCATATAAAACTTACAAAAAAAATTCCTTTAATTATTGAAATTCCTGATAGACATGGAACGAGTAGAAAGGAAAATGTACTCACTCAATATATTAAAGAATCAATTGGTATGAGCATATGAGGTGGCAAATATGGTTACTATAGAACAGAAATTAGCATTGTTTTCAAAATTAGTTAAGCAAGAAATTAAAGAAGATATGCAGTTGAAAAAAGAAGAAATTGAACAAGAATATAAGCAATTGGGTCGAGAGAGAGAAGAGGCAGCCAAAAAAAATGGTGAAATTTATGTAACAAATTATATGAAAGCTTTGCGTGATAAACATACAGAAAGTGAAAGTCAAACTAAACTTTGGGCCAAGAAACAAATTTTACAGGCTGAGGAAGAATGTATAGAAGATGTGTTTAAAGGGTTAAATAAGCAGATTAGAAATTTTGTTCGCACCAAAAAATACTTGGAATATTTATACAAACAATTGGATATAGTGTTCCCTTATTTTTCTGATATTAACCCAGTTGTAATATCATTAACAGAGCATGACAAAGAAAATTATCACAAAGATATTATTAGATATATTGAAAAAAATAATATTTGCACAGAAAATGTTGTTATACAAACTTTACCACAATTACAACTTGGTGGAATTATGATGCAAGTTCCAGCAGAATATATTCAGGTAGATTTATCAATTGAAGGTATTTTGGAAGAAAAACGTGATGAAATTATAGAGAAAGTTTTGGTGGCAATTGAAAAGGAGCGTAAGCATCATGAATAAAGGAAAGGTGAAATTAATTAATGGGCCTGTTGTCAAGGGTAGTGGCATGGGTGATTTTAAGTTAAATGAGATGGTTACCGTTGGGGATAAAAAGTTGATTGGAGAAGTTGTGGCGCTTGATAGAGATGTGGCTACAGTTCAGGTTTATGAGGAAACAGAAGGACTTTTGGCAGGAGAAAACATTTTGCCAACAGGCGCTCCACTTTCGATTAGTTTAGGGCCTGGAATGCTTGGCAATATGTTTGATGGAATTCAGCGTCCATTAAAAACGATTGAAGAAATGTCACCTAATTTTATTCCTGAGGGGATAGGGCTTATCTCTATTGATGAGGAGAAAAAATGGTGGGTTGATATTATCGTTAATGTTGGTCAAAAATTAAAACAAGGAGATGTTTATGCAACAGTTCAAGAAACGCAAAGTGTTGTCCATAAATTGATGCTTCCACCGAATATAGAAGGAACGGTTGAGAGTGTAAAACCTTCAGGAAAATATACAATTCACAAAGTTATTGTTAAGTTAAAATTAAATAATGGTAAAATTCATGAATTGACACTAGTGCAAAAATGGCCAGTAAGAAAACCTCGTCCTACTTCACAAAGAATACCGATTTATAAACCTTTGATTACAGGTCAAAGAGTTATAGATACATTTTTTCCAGTTGCAAAAGGTGGGACGGTAGCACTTCCTGGAGGATTTGGAACAGGAAAAACAGTTACTCAACATCAATTTGCGAAGTGGTGTGATGCTGATATTATCGTTTATATTGGCTGTGGTGAACGTGGAAATGAGATGACAAATGTTCTTGAGGAGTTTCCTGCACTTATTGACCCTAGAACGAACCGTCCATTAATGGAAAGAACTATTTTGATTGCGAATACATCAAATATGCCAGTTGCTGCACGTGAAGCGAGTATTTATACAGGGATTACAATGGCAGAATATTTTAGAGATATGGGGTATGATGTGGCAATAATGGCCGACTCTACATCGAGGTGGGCAGAGGCTTTGAGGGAGATTTCGGGAAGGCTTGAGGAGATGCCAGCTGAGGAGGGATATCCTGCGTATTTACCTTCACGATTGGCGCAATTTTATGAGCGTGCTGGTTGTGTAAAAACTCTTAATAATAAGGAAGCTTCTGTTACAATCATAGGAGCAGTTTCACCAGCTGGAGGAGATTTTTCAGAACCTGTAACCGAAAATACAAAAAGATTTGTAAGTGCATTTTTAGCTTTAGATAAAAAGTTAGCGTATGCTAGACATTATCCAGCAGTAAATTATTTAACTAGCTACAGTAATTATATTACTCCTTTATCAAATTGGTATAGTGACAATGTAGCTCCAGATATGTTATATCTTAGAACAAAAATGTTGCGTCTTTTACAAGACGAAGAGAAGTTAAATGAGATTGTACAATTGGTAGGTGA
>LNZR01000077.1 GCA_002007365.1 Epulopiscium sp. Nele67-Bin005
AAATTTCATTTGGTGTAATATTAACATATTTTGATGTTGTTATAACAAATTGCTATACATAATACAAAATTTCATTTGTTATATGTTATTTTTCACAATGATTTATAAGGAGGATTTAAAATGATAGGAACTCAACCATTTGACCAAACTTATAGCTTAGGTTATGAAGTGAACCACGATGATTGGTCGCCATTTCCACGTGTTAACCGTTTACGCCAAACTTTTTTAGATAGACCGTATGAGGTTGATGTAGAAAGACTTCGTTTAGTTACACAGGCGTATAAAAATAATGAAAACGCTCCTCGTAAATTACAATGTGCATACGCTTTTGAAAATATTTTGTTAAATACAACTTTGTATATTTATGAAAAAGATTTAATAGTTGGAGAAATTGCTGCACCAGCCAAAGCGTCTCCAATTTACCCAGAATTTTCCGTAAAATGGATTATTGATGAGATTTTACATCACCCATTTGAGGAGCGTGCAAACGACCAATTTTACATTAGAAATGATGAAGATAGAAAGGAAATCGTTGAGCTATGTAGATATTGGGAGGGCAAAACAGTAGATGATTTGGTGACGGCAAGGCTGGAAGAGGCTCAAACTGTAGGTTCTCAAGTTGGTGATAAAGTTTTCCAAACAAATGTGTATCAATATGCAGGCATTGGACATTTGGCTATGGATTATCAAATGCTAATGGAAGAAGGGTATAATGGAATTATTTCTCGTGCTAAAAATGCCCAATCTAAATTGAATAAAAAAGACCCTGAATACGCTGATAAACGTGACTTTTACAAAGCAATGATAATTATGTTGGAGGCTTCTAAAAAGTATATTGAACGTTATGCAAACCTTGCAAAAGAGATGTCTAAATCAGAAACTGACCCAGCTAGAAAGCAAGAATTGGAAAATATTTCTGATAACTGTTTTGCAATTGCAGGGCCTGCTCCTAAAACATTTTGGCAAGGTGTACAGCTGTTTAATATTGCAACAACGCTTACTCAAATTGAAGGGAATGGACATTCGATTTCATATGGACGTATGGACCAATGGTTATATCCATTGTATAAAAATGAGATTGAAAAAGGCACTTTAACTAGAGAATTTGCCCTAGAAATTTTGGAAGTACAATTTGTTAAGATGAATAATCCTACAAAACTTAAAGATAAAGGAACGGTAATTGTTCGTAATGGTCGTGGATTTGGAGGGGAAAGCCTTACAATTGGAGGTGTTGACTCACAAGGAAATGACGTTACAAATGACCTTACAATGTTGGTGTTAGAAGGTTCGGCACACACTAGAATGATGAACCCTTGGGTGTGTGTACGTATGCATGAAAATACACCGTATGAACTAAAAGTAAAAGCTGTTGAATGTATTCGTGCTGGATATGGTCACCCAAAATTATTTAACGATGCTCCAACTATTAAAGCTATGATGAAAAAAGGAATGCCACTTGAAGAAGCTCGTGATTATGTAGTAGTTGGGTGTGTTGAGCCAAGTTTACCTGGGAAAGAATTTGGTTGGCATGATGCTGCATATGTAAACACTGCAAAGATGATGGAAATGGTAATTAATGGTGGAATGTGTCTTGATGGAGGAGTATTTGGAAAGCAAATTGGGCCAAATACTGGTTCGTTAGAAACTTATCAAACGTTTGAAGAAGTGTTAGAAAGTGTGGATAAGCAATTTGACTATTGGTGTGACCAAATGTGTAGTAGTCTAAATATTATAGAAGATGCCCATATGATGAGAAAGCCAACGCCTTATGTTTCAGCGTTTTTCCCAAATTGTATAGAAACTGGAAAAGATTTATCTGAAGGTGGAGCAAAATATAATGGTATTGGGCCTCAAGCTAGTGGTATCGCTACTTGTGCAGATAGTTTGGCAACAATTAAACAACTTATGTTTGATGAAAAAAGTTATACAGGAGCTGAACTTTTGCAAGCAATTAAAGATAACTGGGAAGGTCATGAGAAACTTTATGCATTAGTTAATAGTGAAAAAATTCATCACTATGGTAATGATGATGATTATGCAGATGATTTGTTCAAATTTATGTTTGAATGTTATTGTAGACATATTGATGGCAGAATTACAAGACGTTCAGGTGGAAAATTTAGCCCAGGGGTATACTCTGTAAATGCTAATGTTGGAATGGGATTGTTTACAAATGCCTCATTAGATGGCCGTTTTAAAGGGGAAGCAATTTCGGATAACATGGGACCAGTCCACACTGATGGTGGTTCTCACGATATCGCAGGTCCAACAGCACTTGCAAATTCTGTAGGTAAAGTAGACCATAGTATGGCTACAAATGGAACGTTATTAAACTTGAGATTTCCACAAGAAGCAGTGGCAGGAGTTGAAGGTCGTGATAATTTGGTGAACTTTATTGACGCTTATATGTCAAGACAACCGATGCATGTTCAATTTAACATAATGAATGCCGCAACTATGAGAGCAGCCCAAGAAAACCCAGAAAAATACAAAGATATGCTTGTTCGTGTAGCAGGATATAGTGCGTATTTTGTAGAACTTGGAAAGCCTCTTCAAAAAGATTTAATCCAACGTACAGAACTTAACTTTTAATTATTGAGGAGCTTTTTGCTCCTCAAATTACATAATTTGAAAGGAGATATGTCTATGGTATTTGAATTTAATTACATTTTAGTAGGGCTTATGCAAATAGTAGGATTTTTTGTGCAAGGTTGTACAGGGTTTGGGTGTACGGTTATTGCTGCATCTGTAACAAATGGATTTTTGGGTACAGAAATAGGTGTACCATATGGAACATTGATTACATTGCCATTCTTACTATATCTTGGAATTACAGGGATTAAAGATGTTTCTTGGAAAGACCTTGGAAAGATAGTTGTTCTTTGTTTACCTGGGCTATTTATCGGAAACTATTTAACATCAATTATATCAGAAACTCAAGCGAGAATTGGAATTGGGGCAATGGTAACGTTTATTGCTACAATGAATATTTACAAATGTATAATTAAACCATTAGTTTTAAAGCATGAAGTTAGTGATGAAGATGTTCCAGATACACCAATTAGAATAGCTGTTCGTTATGGAGCGTTATTATTAGGGGGAATTGTTCATGGTGCATTTAACATTGGTGGGCCATTAATTACGGTGTATACTATTGCTGCTGTAAAACAAAAAGAGAAGTTCCGTAACACAATGACTTGGGTATGGATTGTTCTAAACTCGATTAATGCAGTGAATTTTTATAATGCAGGAAGACTTGCTTCACCAGAATTGTGGGGGTCATTAGCAGTAGGAGTACCTATGGCTGGAGTTGGATTTTATTTTGGTATGAGATATTTAGCGAAAATTAACCGTGAGCAATTTTTACGAGTTGTATACGTGGTACTATTCATTATTGGGGCAGATATGTTAATTAGAAATTTAATGGTATTATTTTAGTATATTATAAAGGAAGAAACTCGTACCATTTTGGGATTTAATAAGGAAAGTGAGGGGTAATTATGGATAGTGGTATAATTTTTAATGTTCAGAGATATACAATTCACGATGGACCAGGGCTTAGAACAGAATTTTTTTTGAAGGGTTGCCCCTTGCGTTGTCCTTGGTGTGGCAATCCCGAAAGCCAAAAGTCCAACATAGAGCTGGGAATATATTCCAAAAAATGTATTGGAGTTGAGAAATGTGGAGATTGTATACAGGTTTGTAAACAACAGTCCTTATTGTTTTCGGAAGATGGAAAAATTCATTCGATTGACAAAAAAAAATGTGTTAACTGTCGTTTATGTGCGAAAATTTGCCCGTCTGTAGCAATTAAGGAGTGGGGTAAAGTTATGAGCGTTGAAGATTGCATGGAAATTGTACGAAAAGATAAGCATTTTTATGAAACTTCGGGGGGTGGAGTAACAATTTCAGGTGGTGACCCTTTAGTTCAGGTGGAGTTTGTAGTAAAATTATTTAAGGCCTGCCGACTGGAAAAAATTCACACCTGTTTTGAGTCAGATTTTCATGCGAAATTTAACAAAGTTGAAAAGTTGCTTCCTTATACAGATTTATTTATTGCAGATTTAAAACATATGGACAGCTTAATTCACAAACAATTTACAGGGGTAGGCAATGAGCTTATACTTGAATGTTTGGAACAGCTTGCAAAAACAGGGATACCTATTATATTAAGAATACCTATTATTCCAAATTTTAATGACACTCAAAAAAATATGGAACAAACAGCAGATTTTATATTAAATAACATGAATAATAATGTACGAACGTTACAGCTTCTAAGTTTTATGCGCCTTGGTGAGGAGAAGTATAAATCGCTTAACTTGCCATACCCTATGCAAGATTTGGAGGTGGATAGAGAAGTTTTAACCCAAAAAGTTCATAAATATGTAGAATATTTTAGCAGTCGTGGAATTCATGCAATAGCAGGCACTAAGGAAAAACACATTTAGGAGGTGTCTTATGAGTACAAACGACAACACAGTAAACACACAAATGCGAATTATACACATTTTACTAGGCCCATTAATTTTTCTTTTATGTAGCATATTTTTTGCAAACGCCCTATCTCCAACGGGTGCGCAATCAATAGGGGTGCTATTTTGGATGATTTTTTGGTGGATAGCTCGACCAGTAGACATAACGATTACAGGAATGTTACCAGTAATAATTAATGCAATTTATAATATTGTACCAATGTCAACAGTAACTTCTTCATACGTATCAGATAGTATAATATTAATTTTTGGTTCTGGGCTTTTGTGTATGGCTTGGCCAAAAATAGGGTTGGATAAACGAATTGCACTACGAACATTATCGCTTATTGGGCCTTCCATGAAATCACAAATTACGGGTTGGCTTTTGGCAAGTATCGTCTTATCTACAATGATGCCAAACGTTGCAGTATGTGCATTGTTTTGCCCAATAGCAGTTTCTATGTTTAAGGCTGCTGGTTATGAGGACATAACAAAATGTAAGCCAGCAGTTCCAATTTTGCTTGCTGTAGGTTGGGGTGTAAGCCTTGGTGGTTCGGCATCTCCACTAGGTGGGGCAATGAATTTGGTTGCCATTTCGCAAATAGAACAATATACTGGAGTTGAATTTATGTATATTGATTGGGTAATTAGAACGCTTCCTTATACAGTGCTTGCCTCTGGATTATTGCTTGCTGGAATGCTTATGATGCCGCTTGATGTTAAGCAACTTAGTGGAACAAAGGAATATTTTAAAAAGAGTTATGCCGATTTAGGGCCTATGAAACGTGATGAAATAATATGCGCTATTTTGTTTATAATTACGGTTGTGGGAGCGTTTTTGAGACCTCTCTACCAAGATATTTTTCCAGCATTAGCACCAGCGTATTTATTTTTGATTATGGGAAGTTTAACATTTTTTATAAGTTCATCTCATGATAAAAACTTTTTGGTTAGTTGGAATGAAGCTCAAGAAGGTACGATGTGGGGAATGATGATTTTATTTGGAGGAGGTTTGGCACTTGGTCAGCTGATAAATAATTCAGGGGCAAGTACGAATATTGCAAGTATAATCTCATCTCTATCATTAGACGGAGGTATAACAACTATAATTGTATTCGTAATTGTTGCCAGAGTTTTATCAGAAGTTACAAATAGCACAACTTCAGCAGCTGTAGTAGTACCAATAGTTATAGGGTTTGCAACACAAGTTGGACTAAACGTTTTGCCATACTGGTTAATAATTACAATGGCCTTTAATGCCGAATTTATGCTACCAATTAGCGTACGAGCAATACCAGTAGCGTACGGGCTAGACGCAAGTACTATGTTAAAATCAGGATTTATTATGTCAGCAATGAATGTAATTTTAGTAATAGCATTTGGTTATATAGCGATGAATAATTGGTCATTGTTCCATTATTTATCAAATTTTAATTTTTAATAATAGGGGGATTTAGCGATGAAAGATTTTAGATTTAAAGTTCCACAAACTATTGAATTTGGACTTGGAAGCCTCAAAAAGCTACCAGAATTTCTTGAGGAAAACAACTCACAACACGTATTTTTAATATCAGATAAAGGATTAGAAAGTATTGGTCTTGTAGATAAAGTACAAAAAATCATTTCTGATAGTGGTATAAGTTGTACAACATTTTTAGAAATATCTCCAAATCCTACTATTGAGATGGTAAACGAAGCCGCAAAACTTTATAAACAATGTGGAGCAACTAGCATCGTGGCACTTGGTGGTGGAAGCCCTATAGATGTTGCAAAAGCTGTTGGGGTGCTTGTAGTTTATGGTGGCAAAATTACGGATTATGAAGGTATGCACAAAGTTCCAGGTCCAATTGTTCCTATGATTGTTATTCCAACAACTGCAGGAACAGGAAGTGAGGCTACAGCATCAGCCGTTATTACAGATGAACAAAGAAACTATAAAATGACCGTATTTACTTATGAAATTTTACCAAAATACGCAATACTCGACCCAGAACTTATTATGACAGCTCCAGCTTCAATTTCAGCAGCTTGTGGAGTAGATGCATTTATTCACGCATTAGAGGCTTATATTTCAAGAAACGCTTCTCCGTTTTCTGATATGATGGCAGAAAAAGCTATGGAATTAATCGGTAGAAGTTTGAGAAGATTTGTTGCAAATAGAAGCGATGTGGAGGCAGCTTGTGATATGATGGCAGGTTCAAATTTTGCAGGAATATCGTTTGCTTGGGCAAGACTTGGGAATATTCATGCACTCAGTCACCCAGTAAGTGCATATTTTCACGTACCTCATGGTGTGGCAAATGCAATTTTGATGCCAACAGTTATCGAGTATAATGCACTTGCTGACAATGGTAGATACGAAAAAATTTATAACTATATTAGCACCCAAAAAGAGCCTGTGCAAAACTTTAAACCAGAAATGTTAGCTGAAGAACTTAGAAATCTCAATCAAGATTTGGGAATTCCAAATAATTTATCGGCTGTTGGAGTAACTGAAGATTTAATAGAAACTATGGCAAAAGATGCTATGACGAGTGGAAATATTTTGGCAAATCCACGCCAAAGCACAGTTGTAGACCTTGTAAATTTATACAAAAAAGCATTATAATATATGCCTTCCTCTTTGGAAGGTTTTTTTATTTCTCGTGTTGTAATATCAATAAATAGTTGCTATGTATGTTATAATAAATTTAAAATTTTGAAAGGACTAGGTGATATGAAAGAAATTGGTTTTATGGAAGTTGGAAAATTTAAGATTGGTCACGCTCAAGATGTTGAAGGAGCAACGGGTTGTACGGTTTTTTTGCCAGATGAATGTGCAGTAGCTGGGGTGGATATTAGAGGTGGTGGACCTGCTTCAAGAGAGGCTCATTTATTAGATAGTCAAATGGCTGCAACAGGAATTCATGCAATTTTATTATCTGGAGGTTCTGCGTTTGGGCTAGATGCAGCAGGTGGAGTTATGCAATTTTTGGAAGAAAGAAATATTGGATTTGATGTTGGAGTAACCAAAGTCCCTTTGGTGTGTCAAAGTTCGCTTTTTGATTTGATGGTTGGGGATATGAAAGCAAGACCAAATAAAGAAATGGCGTATGAAGCTTGTCAAAATGCTAGTTATAACGAAAATGAACAAGGTAATATTGGTGCTGGAACTGGCTGTACTGTAGGAAAAGTTTTAGGTCCTAAATATGCAATGAAATGTGGGCTTGGAACTTATGCTACTCAACTTGGAGATATAAAGGTTGGTGCGTTAGTTGCAGTTAATGCACTTGGTGATATTTATAACCCAGAAACAGGCAAACAAGTTGCTGGGCTATTAACTCCAAACAAAACTAGTTTGCGTTCTTCAGAAAGTGTTTTATATGAGCAGACTCAGCCTAATTTATTTACAGGAAATACTACACTTGGCATAGTCGTTACCAACTGCAAATTTAGCAAATCTGAAATGAATAAAATTGCAAGTATGGCTCATAATGGATACGCTCGTGCAATTAGCCCTGTGCATACTACTGCTGATGGTGATAGTATTTATGCTGTTTCTACAGGAGAAGTTGAGTCCGATGTTAATGTTATTGGAACGCTTGCTTCTCGAGTAATTGAAAAAGCTATTTTGAGTGCTGTTTTGCATACAAAGAGTGCCTATGGATTTAAAGGGGATTACCCCCTCTAAAATATAGGATTACACTAATTTTCTAAGTTCTATAGCTCTATATCTAAAAGGAATATATGTTTTTGGATCTTCAATTAAGGTATCTGTAAAATTGATAATCATATCCCTAATTGCTGGAGAACTTAGTTCTTTGTTTAACTTTGCGATGTTCTTTAATAATAAATTAGCTGGATCATTTAATGCTTTATCAAAATCATAAAGAGGTGCTTGGGATTTTGCATTGGTATCTACATTTACCAAATATCCAAAATTTCCTGAGTGCCTATCTGTATTTCCGATTATTGCATCTATAATCAACATTTCTAGTCCAAAATCAAATTCATTTATGATATCATACATACTATACCCACACCCAGAATACAAAACGTGGCTACTTGCTGGCTCTAAATAATTAAAAGCGTTAGTAAAATTGGTAGTTTGCGTGTATTTTTCGGTTAATAAATAAGGAGCAACAGGTACATTTAATTGTTTACATAACTTATAACTTTCGTATTCATTTTGGTTATATGGCTTTAATAAAATTGTTTTATCTATCCAATGTTTATCCAAAACGCCATTTGTAATAATGGTAGGGATAGAGCCTGTCCGATATTTTGGCAAATTATCAAGGGTTGACCCCCAAAACAGCTGATAATATGGCGAAATATCTTCAAATTTAATATGACTAGTTTCTTCTTTTATCCAATATAAATCTGATAGAGATAGCAAATATGTTTTGATATCAAAGTTTTTGTGGTTATTTTTTAGGGCATGGCGCAAAAGCAGAGTTGCAGTCTTATTTTTTTTATTACTTTTTCTAATATTTCTCCAGTTTATAAAAGCCTCATAACAAGGATTTGTCTGTAAAACTTGAGGTAAATGGTTGGTAGAAATTATAGTGTTAGTTGTAATGTTATATAAAGGAGTATTTTTAACGTATAGTATTAAGTTTGGTGTTGCTGTTGTTGATTTAAATAAAATTTTATCAAATTTCCCCATAACTTTCCTCTCCTCAATAGTGTTTATTGCAGTATTGCCAAAAAAAAATCTTCTTAAACACATCAAAAAATTTTTTTATATATTATATTACTAGCAACAACTTTTAATGCCTCCCCCTATACAAAAATAATAATTACGATACAATTAACATAGAAAATTATACTAAAGGAGAACATTATGTATAGACTTAAAAATTTATCGGCTCAAAAGGTAATCATTGCGGCTCATAGAGGTACTTTTGGGGCAAATATTATTCAAAATACTATTCCTGCATTTTTGACTGCGATAAAACAAGGCGCTGATATGATTGAAGTTGATGTTATTAGCTCTAAAGATGGCGTTTTGTATGGCTTTCATACTTGTGCCGAAGCTTCTTTGGGTATGAGTGTAAATATTTCGGAGTTGACAAGTTTGGAGATTGATAAACATAATTGCCACAACGTTTTGGAACAAAAATCAGGGTTTACTCTCAATCGTCTAACCGATATTTTGGAGCAGTTACGAGGTAAATGTTTTATAAATATTGACCGTGCATTCGTTGATAATTGGGAAGGTGTTATTAATATTATTGAGGAGGCAAACGCCCAACAATATGTGCTTTTGAAATCTCCACCACAGGAGCAATTTTTGGTTTCGTTACAAAATAAAAAAATTATGTATATGCCAATATTAAGAAGTCTTAAAGAGTTTGAATTAGTCAAAAAATTTGATATAAATATTGTAGCTGTAGAATTAATTTTTGATACGCTAGAGCATGAATTAGTTTTGCCTGAAACTATGAAATCATTTGAAAATGCAGGATTATTAACGTGGGTAAATGCAATAGACATGGGTGAAGAACATAATTTATCGGCAGGTCTTACAGATACGAAAGCAATTTTGGAGAGTGAAGAAGATAATTGGGGAAAATTAATTGAGCTTGGTTTTAATATTATCCAAACTGATTGGCCATCAATTTTAGACTCTTATTTAAAAACGATATAATGCTACTATACTCTGGATTTTTGTATCTGGAGTTTTTTACTATTTATTTTGTGAAAATGTATATCAGTATATAAAAATGTTAGGGGTTTCTTCCTTATTATAGATTATGTAAAAGTTTAATTGTGAATTATTATACTTGGATATAATTTCTAAACTGCTTGTCTATGTAGGCTTTCCCCCAATGACCCAAAAATACACTGAATTTATACCCATCTAATAGTCAAGAAAAATTATTTTAACGTTATAACTACATTACCTAAAATTACCACACTTTTTAGGCAAAAACTTCACACAAATTTCACACAAATAAGGCAAAATTAGAAATGTTATATGATAATATTACAAAATAGACAGGTTATTATGTGTAATTATTATAATAAAGTAATACTGATTTATTTACAATTAAAATCTTTTTTTATAATTCGGATTTGACATTTCAAATAAAATCGGATACGATATAACAAAGTTGATTGAATTTTACAAGAAATGCCCCCAAAACTTTCAAATCTTTAATCGTAAATACATAAAGTCGGGCATCTAAATTGAGAAAGGATTGATAAAATGAAAAAATTCGCTAAGAAGTTTGCATTACTATCTATGGCTAGCGTTTTAATGGCTGGTTCATTAGTTGGTTGTGGTTCTGATACTTCTAACAATAATAATAGTGGAAATACTACTCCTGCTACTGGTGATACAGGAAGTTCAAATAATAACGACTCTACATTTGCTCAAGGAGGAACTTCTGTTATTGCAATCGGTAACTTAAATGGAGTATTCTCGGCATTCTTTGGAACTACTGCATATGATAGATATATTTATGAGTGTGCTCATGAATACCTAATTACTGTAGATAGAGAAGGGCGATACATTCCAAACCTAGCTGACTTTACTATTGAAGAAATTACTAACGATGCTGGAGATTTACAAACAGTTTATACTTTTAAATTACAAGAAGGAATTACATTTAGTGATGGAGTTCCTATGACTGCTGATGATATTTTATTTGGATTTTATGTTTTATTAGATCCAACTTATGATGGTACTAGTACACTATTTACTGTAGATATCGTTGGTCTTGATGAGTATAGAAATGGTGATGCTACAGAAGTTGCTGGAATTCAAAGAATTGATGACCACACAGTTTCTGTAACTATTAATGGAATTGATGCTGGAGCATTAAATAAGTTTAGAGTTCACGTTCTTCCAGAGCATTATTATGGAGAAACTTTTGTTAAGGGAGATTTATCAGGAGTTAAAGCTAAAAATGGTGCGCCTCTTGGTTCTGGACCATTCGTATTTGAAGATTACTCAAACAACGTAGTTAGCTTTGTTGCAAATGAAAACTACCACAAAGGAACTCCAAACTTAGAAAAACTTAAGTTCCAAGTTACAGATTCAGCAAATTTATTTGAAGCTGTAAGAAGTGAGCAAGTAGATATTTCTGATCCAACTGCATCTCCAGACCAAGTTAAAATGGTTGAAGATGCTAGACTTCACTATGAGTTAACAGAGTATAACGGTTATGGTTATATCGGTATGAATGCTGAGCGTATTCCTGATATTAACGTACGTAAAGGGTTAATGCACCTTATGAACCGTGGACCTGCTGTTCAAACTTATTATGGAGATTTAGCTACAGTAATTGAGCGTCCTATGACAACTATTTCTTGGGCATACCCACAAGACGCAGAAGAATATTATGGATATAGCCCAGAAAAAGCTCTTGAATACTTTACACTTGCTGGATACGAAAATGTAGGTGGAAAGCTTATGAAAGATGGAGAGCAACTTCGTATTGAAGTAGGTATTTCTGCTAGTGGAACTATGGATCACCCATCTGCTCCTGTTCTTACTCAAATGAAAGTAGACCTAGAAAATATGGGTGGAGTTTTAGAAATTATGGATACAGATGGAACAGTATTCTTTGAAGTATTAAACGCTGAAGAGTGGGATATGTGGGTAGCGGCATGGACAGCAACTCCAGATCCAGACCTTTACCAAATTTATCACTCTGACGGGTCAACTTCAAGATACAACATCAACAATCCAGAGTTAGATAAACTTATTGAAGATGCTCGTACAACTAACGATGTAGATGTAAGAACTAATTTATATCACCAAGCATTAGATATTATTATGGACGAGGCTATAAATATGCCAATTTACCAACGTAAAAATATGTATGTTATTAATCCAGAATGGATTGACATTAATTCTTTACCAGAAAACATGACTCCATACCACACGTTCTACCAAGCACTTGATAATTTAGCACAACCTAAATAAATCACATCACAAAAAAGCTCCAGAGAATTTAATTTCTTTGGGGCTTTTATTTTATTGCAAAATAATATTAATTTTAACTCTTTTATACTTGATTTTTCCAGAAATTGAATGTATCAATTTTTAAAAAATTACATAATATATATATATTACGTTTGGAGGTAATTTATTTATGAAAAAAAGTATATTAAGATTAGGAATAGCGATAATTATATTTAAGGTTTTGGTAATGAGTATTAATTTATTTATAGAAAATATGGCGTTCTTCTTACAAGACCAATATAATATTTCCATAGATGAAAATTTGCACATTTACTTAACATTATTTAGTTGCACATCGTTTTTTATTGGGTTTCCTGTATACACTTTTTTGATGAGATACAAAAACGAGAAACCCCTACCAACCGAAAGAGCAAAAGTTTCTACACAATATTTAATAATTAGATTGCTAGTTATACTTTCGATTTGGGCAATATTAGCAGTATTACTACCCCCAGCCGATGTTATGAGTTTTAGAAGCATAGTAGATACTTTAGTTTTTACAGTAATTTTGTATCCAATAATGGAGGAAGTAATGTGGCGTGAACTCCTTTTTCCCGAGTTTGGGGAACTTGGAAAAAATAAATTTGTTGCAATAACAACAATTGGTTGGGCGTTTTTGATGCACAATATGCCAATCAATATGATGATTGCATTAGTTGCAGGATTTTTATTACTAGGTCCACTATATTACAAAACACAAAATATAAAATTATGTATATTTTTTCATTCGTTTATAAACTTATTTTTTGGATTAATATTATCAAACACCAAACTATTTTTTGGATATCAACTCTTTGGAATTAGCACTATGATGATAATTGCAATCATTATATGGGTAGCAACTATAGCCTACTATTTTACAACGAGAAATAAGCCTGTAGCCGAATAAATATAAGCCTCAAGGACTAACCCTCTTTGGGGCTTTATTTTGTAAAAAAACGAAATTACTAATATAGTACAAGTGAATTTTATCTATAGTATAACTTTCATTTGTTTCCCATTAATGCAGATGTATATATTTTTTGTTTAAACTTCCCCAAAAACAAACATTTTGTTTAAAAAATTTGTTTGTCCATAGCAAATCATACATTAATAAGTGCTTTATGGTAAAATTAGGATTTTATTTAGTGGCATTATTTACTAATAACATTACATAAATTTCAGTTTGTATGTTGAAAATACTATACGGTACGGTCGTATGGTACAAGTTGGATTAATTGGGTGTAAAATCTCAATTGACATTTATATATTTATACGATAAAATAAAACTCAACGATAAGAATTTTGCAAGACAAATAAAACCATCTTTCAAAATGTAAAATGATGGTTACGCAAACATTACACTTAATACATAGAAAGGACGAGCAAAATGAAAAAATTTGCCAAAAGATTTGCATTATTATCATTAACAGGCGTTGTAGCTACTACTAGTCTTGTTGGTTGTGGCTCAAGTTCAAATGATAACAATTCATCAAATCAAGCAAGTGCAGCTACTGGACCTAGTGGCACTACAGTTATTGCAATATCAAGCTTAAACGGAATTTTCAGTCCATTTTTTTCTCAAACGTCTTATGATAGAGTGATCCATGATGCAGTTCATGAATATTTAATCGAAATTGATAGAGATGGATTTATGATACCAAATCTTGCTAGTGTAGAGATGGAAGAAATCACTACTGATGGAAATATCCAAACAGTCTATACCTTTAAATTAAAAGAAGGTTTAACTTTTAGTGATGGAGAGTCAATTACTGCTGATGATATTATTTTCAATTATAAGGTTTATGCAGACCCTACATATGATGGAGCTTTGACAGTTAGTTCTTTGCCAATTGTTGGACTTCAAGATTACAAATATGGTGATGCTACAGAAATTAGTGGTATCAAAAAAATTGATGACTTAACAGTAGAAGTTACTATAGATGGGGTTGACCCTTCGGCAATTCATTCCTTAAGAATAGCAGTTTTACCAGAACATTATTATGGTGAAGGTTTTGTAAAAGGTGATTTATCAGGTGTGAAATCCAAAAACGGAACTCCAATGGGAGCTGGGCCATATATTTTTGAAGATTACTCAAATAATGTAGTTAGTCTAAAGTTTAATGAAACTTATTTCCAAGGGACACCAAACATCGAAAAAATTAAATTTCAGTTAATTGACTCAGCTAATGCTTTTGAGGCTGTGCGTAGTGGGCAAGTTGATATTGCTGACCCATCGGCTTCTCCAGATATGATTAAGATGGTTGAAGATGCTGGGTTACATTATGAATTAATTGACCATAATGCATATGGATATGTTGGGATAAATGCAGAGCGTATACCAGATATTAACGTACGTAAGGGATTAATGCATCTTATGAACCGTGGACCTTCGATTGAGTCTTACTATGGGCCATACGCCTCTGTAATTGAGCGTCCAATGACTCAAGTTTCTTGGGCTTATCCATCAGATGCTGAGGAAGTTTATGGATATGATAAGCAAAAAGCTATGGAATATTTTGAGCTTGCAGGATACGAAGATGTAAATGGAAAGCTTATGAAAGATGGTGAACAGCTTCGTATTGAGGTTGGTATTGCAGGAAACGGAATTATGGATCACCCAGTTGCTCCTCTACTTATGCAAATGAAAGTAGATTTGGAGAATATGGGAGCAGTATTTGAAGTTATGGATACGGACACATCGTTATTTTTCGACAAGATTATGTTAGAAGAATGGGATATGTGGACGGCAGGTTGGACGGGAAGTGCTGACCCAGATTTATACAGATATTTTCATACAGATGGTTCAACAGCATATCACGCATTTAGCGATGCAGAAATAGATGCAATATTAGAAGCGTCACGTCAAACTCTTGATACTAATGAGCTTTCTAATCTTTACGCTGAGGCACTTGATATGATTATGGAACACGCAATTATTATGCCAGTTTATCAAAGACAAAATTTATATGTGTTTAACCCAGAAATGATTGATGTTTATTCATTACCTGAAAATATGACACCATATTATTTATTCTATGATGAACTACAAAACTTACAGATGAAATAGAGCAGGCCATCAGATAGAAAATTTGTGGTGGCCTAAAAATTTAAAATAATTATAACAAAATAAGGAGTGAGATTATGTGGCAGTATATAGTACGACGTATTTTTATTGGTATGTTCGTTTTGCTTGGGGTGTCAATGATTATCTATGGATTAATCAGAATTGCACCAGGGGATTATGTATCGAACTTAACAAGCAGTAACCCAGAAGTAACTCAAGAGATGATTGACCAACTTAACGAACTATACGGTTTAAATGATAGTATTCCAGAGGGATATTCAAAGTGGTTAATTGGTGTTATGCAGGGTGATTTAGGGACATCATTCATTGAGCAAAAACCAGTTACAGAAGTATTAAGTTCAAAAATGTGGTTCTCGTTTTGGATGGCATTTCCAGCCTACATTTTACAAATCTTAATCGCAATTCCACTAGGAATTTTATCAGCAACAAAACAATATAGTAAAACGGATTATGCTGTTACAACTTTTGCCCTTATGGGAATGAGTTTACCAAGCTTCTTCTTTGCTGCACTTTTACAAAGAATTTTTGCTCAAGAACTTGGGTGGTTACCACTATCAGGTATGAAAACAGCTCGTATGGATTATGAAGGATTTGCATTAGTTATGGATATGGCAAGACACTTTGTTTTACCAGTTATGGTTCTTACAGTACTTGGTATTGGTGGTCTTATGCGTTATAGCCGTACAAATATGCTAGAAGTTTTAAAAGAAGATTATATAAGAACAGCTCGTGCTAAAGGTCTTAGTGAAAGCAAAGTTATTTACAAACACGCATTTAGAAACACGTTAATTCCAATCGTTACAATTTTAGGTGGTATGATACCTGGATTATTCTCAGGATCAATGATTACAGAAGGTATTTTTGGAATTGATGGTATCGGAAATGCTTCACTTGCAGCTCTTCGTGGTGGAGATATTCCATTTATTATGGGAGCAACATTATTTATGGCAGCTTTAACACTAATTGGAACTTTGGTATCAGACGTTCTTTATGGTGTAGTTGACCCTCGTGTAAGATTAAAATAAGGAGGTTTAGAAAATGGCTGAAGCTACTGCAAAAAAAGAAATTAACTTGGAAAAAGTCGTAACGCCGGGGCAACTTGTGCGTAAACGTTTTATGAGAAATAAGCTTGCTATAGTTGGAGTTTTCATACTTCTTGGTATGTTCTTATTCTCGTTTGTTGGACCATTCTTTTCTCCTTATGGGGAATACACACTATTTTATATATCAGCAGATGGGGTAGAATTTAGTTCAGATGATTTAAAGGGGTTTGACCCATCAGGAGCAGGAGTAACTATTGGAAATAGACAATCTCCATCTAGCACTCACTGGTTAGGAACTGATAAAGATGGTCGTGATGTATTTACAAGACTTATGTATGGAGGAAGAATTTCTCTTACAATCGGGATTGTTGTAGTATTTTTCCAAATTGTTTTGGGAGTAACATTAGGAGGAATTGCTGGATATTTTGGAGGAAAAATTGATAACCTAATAATGCGTTTAGTAGACGTTATTTATTGCTTACCAACACTTCCTATTATGCTTATTATAAGTTCGTTATTAATTGCATACAAAATTCCTCAAGATCAAAAAATCTATTGGCTTACATTAGTAATGGGTCTTATGGGTTGGGCAAGTGTTGCAAGACTTGTAAGAGCTCAAATTTTAACATTAAGAGAACGTGAATTTATGGTGGCAACAGAAGCAACAGGAATTCACCCAGCAAGAAGAATTATCAAACACCTTATCCCAAATGTTATGCCTCAACTTATTGTAGTTGCAACTATGGGTATGGGTAGTGTAATCCTTACAGAAGCAGCATATAGTTACCTAGGAATTGGAGTACCATTCCCATATGCATCTTGGGGGAACATGGTAAATGTAGTTAGTGACCCAATTATTATGCGTTCATATGTATTTATGTGGTTACCACCAGGGCTTTGTATATTAATAACGGTTTTAGGATTTAACTTTGTAGGTGATGGTCTACGTGATGCATTTGACCCTAAAATGAAAAGGTAGGTGAATGTGATGTTTTTTAATAAAACGGCTGAACAAAAAGAAGCTGCTAAAAAGATGAAAGAAATCGTTAAATCTAATAAGGCGATTATTAAAAAGTTTGAAGATGAGAAGAAGCGTAAAAATGTACCTGCTTCTGAATATCAAACTGCAATGAAAAACCCAGATAACATTTTAGAAATTGATAATCTACACACTTACTTCTATACAGATATGGGGGTTGTGCGTTCTGTAAATGGTGTAAATATCGAAATTCCTCAAGGAAAAACGGTAGCATTAGTAGGAGAGTCAGGGTGTGGAAAATCTGTAACTAGTATGTCGGTTATGAAACTTATTATGGGACCATCTGGGCAAATTACAAATGGTGCAATTAGATATAACCGTGCAAGTGGACCAATTGATATCGTAAAAACTCCAATTAGCGAAATGCAACATATTCGTGGAAACGAAATTTCTATGATATTCCAAGAGCCAATGACAAGTTTAAATCCAGTATTTAGAATTGGGGCCCAAATTGAAGAAGCAATTATGTTGCACAGACCAGATGTTCCAAAATCTGACTTAAAAGCTCAAACTATTAAAATGTTAGAATTAGTTGGGATTGCTCGTGCTGAAGGGGTTTATGCCTCTTTCCCACATGAGCTTTCTGGAGGAATGCGTCAACGTGTTATGATTGCTATGTCACTTTGTTGTAATCCAAAAATGATTATTGCCGATGAGCCAACAACAGCACTAGATGTTACAATCCAAGCCCAAGTTTTGGAGCTTTTACGAGATTTAAAAGATAAGATTGATGCTAGTATTTTATTAATCACACATGACTTAGGAGTAGTTGCTGAGATGGCAGATTACGTTGTAGTTATGTATGCTGGAAGGGTTGCAGAACAAGGGACAGCTCACGAAGTTTTCCTAAATCCAAAGCACCCATACACTATTGGACTTATCAAATCTAAGCCAGTAGTTAACCAGTTGGTAGAAAGATTATATTCTATTCCAGGAGCAGTACCAAACCCAGTAAATTTACCAAACCACTGCTACTTCAAAGACCGTTGTGACAAATGTATTGCAGCTTGTAACGGAGCAATCCCAGAGCTAAAAACATTAGAAGGTGGCCACAAAGTAGCGTGCCATTTATATACGCAGGGAGGACATTAGATGAGTGAAGTAATTTTAAAAGTTGATAATTTAAAAAAGCACTTCCCAATTAAAGGTGGATTATTACAAAAAGTTGTTGGCCACGTAAAAGCTGTAGATGGTGTATCTTTTGAAGTAAAAAAAGGTTCGACTTTTGGATTAGTAGGAGAGTCTGGTTGTGGAAAAACTACAGCTGGACGTACACTACTTAGACTACATGAAAATGATGGTGGAAGCGTTATATTTGATGGAAAAGATATTTTTGCATTAAATCAAAAAGAACTTCGTGATATTAGACCAGAAATTCAACTAATTTTCCAAGACCCATATAGTTCATTAAGTCCAAAGATGCCAGTTGGAGAAATTATTGGAGAAGCAGTAAGAGAGCATAAGTTAGTTCCTGAGAAAGAACTTAGAAATTATGTTATGCAAATTATGAGAGAGTGTGGACTACAAGACCACCATATCGATAGATATCCACACGAATTCTCAGGAGGGCAACGCCAACGTATTTGTATAGCACGTGCAATTGCCCTAAAACCAAAAGTAGTAGTATGTGATGAGCCTGTTTCTGCACTAGATGTATCAATCCAAGCTCAAGTTATAAACCTACTAATGGATTTACAAAGAGATAGAGGAATTAGCTACGTATTTATTTCGCATGATTTAAGTGTAGTTGAGCATATTTCAGATGAAGTTGGGGTTATGTACCTTGGAAACTTAGTTGAAAAAGCTCCTCGTGAAGAAATCTTTAAAAATCCAATGCACCCATACACAAAAGCATTATTTAGTGCAATTCCAACGCCTGACCCAACGGTAAAAATGAACCGTATCGTATTAGAAGGGGATATTCCATCTCCAGCTAAGCCACCAGCAGGTTGTAAATTCCACACAAGATGCCAAAGCTGTATGGAGATTTGTAAAGTAACACGTCCAGAATATAAAGACTATGGAAACGAACATTTTGTAGCTTGTCATTTATACAACAAACAATAAGGAGGATTTTCCTATGAAAGAGCATAAAGAAGATTTTGAGAACTCAAATGATTTAGTTGGTCTTGATTTAACTTGGAAAGAAAAGAAAGCTATGATTTTGGCTGCATATTCGGTAGTCCTTCCGATAGCTACAATATTTTTTATAGCATACTTCTTGTTTTTTGTATTTGTAGATATGTTTTGGTTATAAATAAAGCCACCTATTATGGGTGGTTTTTTTATAAGTATTTTATTAAGTATTATATAAGGAAGAAACTCGTACAAAAAATATTTGGGAGGATACTATGAGTAAACAGATGATAATTAAGTTGTTTGAGAATAATGTAAAAGGGAAATGTGCTGATACTAGTTCTAGGAATGTTAATCATGATGGGTGGGAAGGTCATTGGTTGGAGCAACAATTTGGAATTGAACCTAATTCTAATAATGGGGCAGATTTATTTGGGTATGAATTGAAAAAGGAAACTAGTAGTAAAACTTCTTTTGGTGATTGGTCGGCTAATAGATATATTTTTAAAACAGGTAGTTATTTTCAATACTTTGAAGGGGATACATTTAAAGATAGGCAAAATAGTTTTTGTCAAATTTTTGGCAAGCCTAATCCTCACAAAAATAATAGATATTCTTGGTCAGGTTCTTCTTGCCCAAAAATTAATAGCTTCAATGAAGTGGGACAAAAGTTAGTTATAGATGATAACGGAGATATTGTAGCAATTTATTGTTATACACAAGATACTCGTTTAAATAAATATTCAATAGTTCCTATAGCTTTTCAACAAGAAGATTTGGAATTAGCTCGATGGTTTGGAAAAAGTTCTCCCTCAAATAATAAGGGAGATAAGTGTTTAAAATTAAAACTTGAAGATAAGTTTAATGATGCAGGTTGGTTTACAATTAAAAAAGATGGAAATGGTAGATATAAACAACTTTGTTTTGGCGAACCAATAAATTTTGATAGATGGTTAAATTTAATTAAAGAAGGAACAGTATTTTTTGATAGTGGCATGTATCAAGGTAATTCAAGACCTTATTCTTTGTGGCGTGCTAATAATAAATTTTGGGATAGCTTAATTACAGAAATCTATGAATAATTATAGTACATTATATTGTTCCAAATAATCAATCATTGATTTTGCAACAGCATCTATAACATTAATGCATACAGAATTTCCAAATTGCTTATAAGCTTGAGCATTAGACACAGGTATAATAAATTCTTCTGGAAACCCTTGAAGCCTAGCACATTCTCTTGGTGTTAGCATTCTAGGGTTTGTATTGTGTTGTTCTATTAGTGCTTCGCTACCATCTTTATAATATCTGGCGCTAATTGTATTAGTATATTTACTGCTAGAATTAAATACACAAAATCCAAATCCATTGCCTTTTTGCTTATGAAGTTTCTTTCTTTCTAAGTGACCCTGATATAACTTATCTGATATTGTAAATCTAATATCTACACTTTCATCTAAAATCTTTCCAACACTAATACTATCTGAGATTTTACCTGTAGGATATTGGTATGATGCATAATTATTAGGCAAATAATCCTTATTAAATCCTACAATAATAATCCTTTCACGATTTTGTGGTACACCAAAATGATAGGCATTTAATACTTCAGGAGCAGGAACATAATAGTTTAACTCATCTAAAATTGAAAGAATTGTTGTTAGAGTATTCCCTTTATCATGCCCTCTTAGTTGTTTTACATTCTCAAGCATAAAAGCTTTAGGTCGTTTAGTCTTTAAAATTTCAGCAATATTAAAAAATAAAGTTCCTCTTGCATCATCAAACCCTTTTTTTAGGCCGGCTTGTGAAAATGGCTGACAAGGAAATCCTGCCAATAATATATCATGCTCTGGAATAGTATTAATATCAACTTGAGTAATATCTCCAACAGGAGTTTCTCCATAATTAATTCTATAAGTTTTTTGTGCAAACTTATCCCATTCAGATGAAAAGACTGTTCGTCCTCCATGTTTTTGAAAGCCTTGTCTTATACCTCCAATACCTGCAAATAAATCAATTTGAGTAAATCTACATTCAGATTTGGTTGGAGATATAAGAGGGGCCTTTGTTGGGAAGGTCAATATTTTATTATAAACTATTGGTGGGATTGCTTCTTTATCACTTTCCCATAATTTCATAGTTTTTTCTTGTTCAATACTCAAACCTAACGCATCAGAAAATTCCTTTCGTGTTATATCAAGAGCCTTTCTAATATTTGTTATTTCTTGTCCTTGTGTCATTGGTTCTGCTCCTTAGTTTCATCAAAAGTTAATAATTCTTCTATTTTACAATCAAATAATGCACACAACTTTTCTATTGTTTCAAAATCAATACGTGTACTTTTATTTGAATATAAATTAGATATTGTAGTTCTTGATAACTTTGTTTGTTCATGGACAGATTGAATAGTTAAACGAGACTTGCCCATAAGTGTTGATAAATTGCAATTTAATTTCATAGTTTCCTCCTTGGTACATATGATGATATACATTTTAACCATAAAACTGTTTATTTGTCAAGAGTTAGGATAAGTAAATTAGACCTACTATATTATAAAGGAAGAAACTCGTACAAAAAAAGAACAATTAGCGTGTAATTGCTCTTAAAATTTCGGTTGCTATAATTTTAGAAAGAGGAATAGGGACAGCGTTTCCTATCATTTTGTAGCCAGTATCTAAATTATTATATACAAATTCAAAATCATCAGGAAAGCCCTGAATTCTAGCACATTCTCGAACCGTCAGCCTCCTATATAGATGTTCTTTTTCGGGAACAAAAATATGTTTATCTTTCTCAATTTTAATCATCTTAGGAGCTTTGGGGTGTAGCTGGCACTGCCTACCACTTGCCTGAACCGTAAAAGCTTGCTCTTGCCAACTGCGTACACGGTTACGGCTCATATACATTGTAGAAAATGACCCAGTAAAATATTCATGGTTTAAAATTTGCAAATTGGAATTAGCTTTATTTTTTTCGAGTGCAGGAGTGGCACAATTTTCCAAATCACCAATACATTGTTGCAAATTAATTTTATAATTTAAAGGTTGAGGAAACACAAAGTTTATATCCAAGTCTTTTCTAAATCCAATATAAAATATTCGTTTCCTATCTTGAGCAACTCCATAATCAGCCGCATTTACCATATTAATATTGACATCATAATTACATATTTCAAATTGTTCAATGATATTTTTTACAGCATTTGAATGACGATTTGCCATCATGCCAGATACATTTTCAGCCAGAAAAAATTTGGGTTGCTTATCTTTTAAAATACGAATATATTCAAAAAATAACTTTCCACGTTCATCATCTATCCCTCGCAAAGAGCCAGCAGCACTCCAACTTTGACAAGGAGGCCCACCAATAATACCATCTATATCACTTGGAAAATCAGCATTTTGTATCTGTCTAATATCTCCTTTTATAAGGGGAGCAGAATGGTTTTTTTCATAAGTTGCCCAAATCGTTTTATCGTATTCATTTGCCATAGCAATAGTAAATCCAGCTTCCAAAAAACCTAAATCCAATCCCCCAGCTCCACTAAATAAACTAATTATATTCATAATGACATCTCCTTTCACCATTTAATATAGTATACAAAATAGGATTTATTTTGTCCACCTTAAATAATAAAAAAATTTTTGAGAAAGTGTTTAGAATATATTTTGTTGGCAATACTTTATTTAGGTTAATAGAACGGGAAATTTTAGGTATACTACTAGTATAAAATTTAAGGAGGAATTTCAGATGAAAGATGTGGCATTAATTACAGGAGCTTCTAGTGGAATTGGGTTAGAATTTGCAAAAATTCATGCATCACGTGGTGGAGATTTAGTAATTATTTCAAGAAATTTAGCAGACTTAGAAAAAGTTAAGCTAGACCTACAGGAGCAATATAAAATAGAGGTAGTTTGTATTGCAAAGGACTTGTCAGTGAGGGGGTCAGCTACTGAAATTTATAAGGAAACTATAGATAAGAAGATTGAGGTTATGTATTTAATTAATAATGCTGGTTTTGGAGGTCAGGGGTATTTTCATGAGCGTAAATGGGAAGCTGACCTTGCTATGATGGAAGTAAATATGTTTGCATTAACGGAGTTAACAAGATTATTTTTACCACATTTTATTAAAAGGAAGAAAGGCAAAATTTTAAATACTTCTTCAACTGCTGCTCTTATGCCAGGGCCTTTACAAGCTGTTTATTATGCAACAAAAGCTTATGTAACTTCGTTTTCAAATGCGCTCTCATCGGAATTAGAAGGGACTGGGGTCACTGTGACTACATTAATGCCAGGAGCTACAGAAACCAAATTTGCTTCAACATCTGGAATGGATAAGACGGATTTATTTAGTAAAACTGCTCCTGCTAGTGAAGTTGCAAAAGATGGTTATAATGGAATGTTAGCAGGTAAATTAAATGTGATTTCTGGAGTGCCAGCCCCACTTAGAGCAACTTTGGCATTAGCTCCGTTTCTTCCCAAAAAAGTTATGCTAGATACTATTAAAAAACACCAACAAGTAAAATAAAACTATGGAATAAAAATATAATTTATGGTATACTAATTATAGTGAAATATTGATTTTTGATATAATAATTGAAAATAAAATTTTAATATATGGCTAGTTATAGAATAAATTTCTATAGCTAGCTTTTTTTTTGGGGTGACAAAAAAGCAACTTTATCACGATTTTTGAAATTCAGTTTTGGAGCAAATATATTTTTGAAATTAAATTTCTTTTTTGTGAAATAAATATTCTTCCTT
This sequence comes from Epulopiscium sp. Nele67-Bin005, assembly GCA_002007365.1. Classification (GTDB taxonomy): domain Bacteria; phylum Bacillota; class Clostridia; order Lachnospirales; family Cellulosilyticaceae; genus Epulopiscium_D. The sequence goes on from LNZR01000077.1 coordinate 24,424, forward strand.
GATAGATAGAAAAAGTGGTGTTATAATAAAATAATTATTGAAGCCGTTGACTTCATGCGAAATACAGAAATGAGGAGGTAAGTGCTGTGTTTGAGGCTTGCCAAAAAAATGTAGATTTAACATTAGACACAAAAAAATTTTTTGAACAATACAACAGAAATAGACGCATTGCAACTTTTACTTTGGGGTGCAAAGTAAATCAATATGATACAGAGGCTGTAGTTGAACAATTTACAAATGTTGGATATGAAGTTGTAAATTTTAATGAAAATGCTGATGTTTATATAGTAAATACGTGTACTGTTACGCATCTAAGCGACAGAAAATGTAGGCAAATGTTGCGTAAAACAAAGCGAATGAATGAAAATAGTATTTTAGTAGCAATGGGGTGTTATGTTCAATCTGTGCAACAAAAAATTAAAGAAGAAGTACCAGAAGTTGATATCATAATAGGAACAAATGGTCGTAGTGAAACTTTAAATATGGTAAATAATTATTGTATTAACAAAACTTTTGACCCAATAGAAGATATTATGAATATTGAACTTTTTGAAGAATTAAAAATTTCACAAATTGATGGTCATACAAGAGCTTACCTTAAAATTCAAGAAGGTTGTAATAATTATTGTACTTATTGTATTATTCCTTATGTTAGAGGTAATATTAGAAGTAGACAGGAGCAAAATGTAATTGAAGAAGCAATTCGTCTTACTAATATTGGATTTAAAGAAATTATTTTAACGGGAATACATGTAGCATCTTATGGAAAAGATTTGAACCAAACTTCTTTAGAAACGTTACTTCCAAAACTTAATGATATAGAAAATTTGGAGAGAGTGAGATTAAGTTCTATTGAGCCAGTTGTAATAACTGAACAATTTTTAAATACTATTAATCAACTGCCAAAGATGTGTAAGCATTTTCATTTGTCGTTACAAAGTGGTTGTGACACTGTTTTAGAAAGAATGAACCGAAAATATACGACTGATGAATATTTTGCTAGTGTACAAGCATTAAAAAATGTTTGGGAAGATGTGGCATTAACAACAGATATAATAGTAGGTTTTCCAAATGAAACTGAAGAAGAGTTTGAAGAAACTATGAAATTTGTAGAAAAAGTTGGATTTTATCAAATTCACATTTTTCCATTTTCTCCAAGAGAGGGAACAAAAGCTAGTACTATGAGTGGTCAAGTTGAGCCGCAAATCAAAGAAGAGCGTGCCAAACGATTAAAACAATTGTCACAAAAATTAACTGAGCAGTTTTTACAAAAGCAAATTGATAAAACTGTTACTATATTAGTTGAAAAACATGAAAATAATCGTATAATTGGGCATACTAGTAACTATATTAAAGTTAAGGCCACATTAAATACCTATGTTAGCTATGAAAATCAGTTAGTAAATGTAAAAATTATTACACAAGAAAATGGATTTTTAAATGGTATGGTAGTTAACTAAAATTATAAATTGAAAGGTGATGATTAGATGAATAATATGAACGAGACAATGCAATTTCAATTTAATTTATCTGAACCACAATCAACAAAGGAAGTTCTACTAGATGTGTATACAGCGTTGAATGATAAAGGGTATAATCCTATTAATCAAATTGTAGGGTATATAATGTCGGGAGACCCTACCTATATTACTAGCCATAATGGGGCTAGAACTAAAATTAGAAAATTAGAACGTGATGAAATTTTAGAGGAATTGGTTGCATTTTATTTAAAACAATCGTAATTAACAGGCTGTAGAATACATCTGCAGCCTATTATATTAATTAGACTGGAGTATAAATTGAGAATTTTAGGATTGGATTATGGTACAAAGACTACAGGGGTTGCAGTTAGTGATCCGTTTGGGCTTACGGCTCAAGGTTTAGAAATTATAAGGCGTACAGATGAGTTTAATATTAAGCCTACAATTGCTCGCATTAAAGAACTTTGTGAAGAATATAAAGTTGAAAAAATCGTTTTAGGGTATCCAAAAAATATGGATAATTCTGAAGGTGAACGATGTGAGCAAACCAAAAAGTTTAAGCAAAAATTAGAAGGAAATCTTCGGTTGCCTGTTGAACTTTGGGACGAAAGACTCTCTACGGTATCGGCTGAAAATATGTTAATTAGTGCTGATATGAGTCGCCAAAAACGAAAAAAGGTTATTGATAAAGTAGCCTCTACAATTATTTTGCAAAATTACTTAGATGCTAATCCAAATAAAACTAGTATCTAATTAAAATACATTAGACTAAATTTAGTTTAAAATTACAAATTTAAAGGAGTGAATGCATGGAAAAAATAACTTTTATTGATGATGAATTTAATGAAATCTTATTTGAAATTGTTGACCAAATAGAAATTGATGGTACAAAATATTTATTAGTGGAAGATGAAGATGAAGTGGCGACTATTTTAAAGGAAGCTGAAGATGAGTCTAGCGATGAAATTTCGATTACTTATCAATTGATAGAAGACCAAAATGAGTTTCAAAAAGTAATGTTATCATTTATGGAAAGTGATGAATATGATATAGAAATCTAATGAAATTCAATATCAATTGACAAGGAAACATTTTTCTTATATAATAAATGTACCTAAGAAAAATTATAATTAAGGAGCGAAATTAAAATGAATACGGCATCATTTAAAGAACGATTAAAAGAAAAAGGTTGTAAATTGACCACTCAAAGACGTGCAGTATTAGACATTCTAATTAGTCACCAAGGCAAACATTTATCTATAGAGGAAATTTATTCTTTTGTTAAAGAAGAGTATCCTGAAATTGGTTTAGCTACTGTTTATCGTACGGTACAATTATTTGAGGAAATGAAATTAGTAGATAGGTTAAATTTTGATGATGGGTGTAATAGATTTGAACTTAGTTCACCTGATGAGGTACACCAACACCATCATTTAATTTGTCAAAAGTGCAATAAAATTTTAGAAGTTGAAGATGATTTATTGACAGAAATAGAAGAAGGAATTCAGACAAAATATAACTTCCAAATCAATAACCATAATGTAATATTTTATGGATTTTGTGAGGAGTGCAAATAAAATAAGGAGGTGTACTTTTGGTACCTAAAAAACCAAAAAGTAAGTTACGCATTATTCCATTAGGAGGACTTGGAGAAATTGGAAAAAACATGACTGTATTTGAGTATGAAAACGACTTAATTATAGTAGACTGTGGTCTAGCTTTTCCAACTGATGAGATGTTAGGGATAGATTTAGTAATTCCCGATATAACTTATTTACTAAAAAATGCAGAAAAAATTAAAGGTGTTGTGTTAACTCATGGTCATGAAGATCATATTGGAGGTTTACCATACTTTTTACAAGAAATTAACGTACCAATTTATGGTACAAGACTTACAATCGGATTAGTTGAAAACAAACTTCGTGAGCATAATTTACTAAAAACTACGACTCGCCATAATGTTTCACAAGGAGATACAATTAAACTTGGAAATAGTTTTAAAGTAGAGTTTATAACTTCAAATCATAGTATTGCAGATGCTGTAATATTATCAATTTGGACTCCAGCTGGGACAGTTGTGCATACAGGAGATTTTAAAATTGATTATACCCCAGTTAAAGGAGAAGTCTTAAATTTACATCGTTTAGCTGAGCTTGGTAAAAAAGGCGTATTAGCTCTAATGGCTGATAGTACTAATGTTGAGCGTGCTGGATATACTCAATCAGAACGAACTGTTGGACAAACTTTAGAAGATGTATTTAATAAATCAAAAGATAAAAGAATTATGGTTGCGACTTTTGCATCAAACGTAGATAGGGTTCAGCAAATCATAACAGCGGCACACAATACAAAGCGAAAAGTAGCAGTAATTGGGCGTAGTATGGTAAATGTTGTAAAAACTGCAAGTGAACTTGGCTATCTTGATATTCCAAAAAATACTTTGATTGATATTAATGATATTCGTCGTTATAATGATGATCAAGTTGTTTTAATCATGACGGGAAGTCAAGGAGAACCAATGGCTGCACTATCTCGTATGGCTAAATCGGAGCATAAACAAATTGAAATTAAACCTGGAGATGTAGTTATTTTGAGCGCAACACCAATTCCAGGAAATGAAAAAACAGTATCAAATGTAATTAATGAGCTTGCTAGAAAAGGAGCAATTGTAGTTAAAGAAGATACACACGTTTCTGGTCATGCTGCTCAAGAAGAATTAAAACTTATCCATGCTTTAGTTAGAGCTAAATATTTTGTTCCAGTTCATGGGGAATATCGTCATCTTCAAAAGCACGCTGAACTCGCAGTTGCAATGGGTACACCAAAAGCTAATATTCCAGTTATGGCTATTGGAGATGTTTTGGAAATCAACAAAAATTCTTGCAAAATTGTAGGAACTGTTCCTTCTGGACAAGTGTTAGTTGATGGGCTAGGCGTTGGAGATGTTGGAAATATTGTACTTCGAGATAGAAAACATTTATCTCAAGATGGACTATTAATTGCAGTAATGACATTAGAGCGTGAGTCGGGTTGTGTAGTTGCAGGCCCTGATATTATTTCCAGAGGTTTCGTTTATGTAAGAGAAGCTGAAAACTTAATGGACGAAGCTAAAAACGTTGTAAAAAAAGCGCTGGAAAGATGTGAAACTCAAGGAATTATTGAGTGGACTCAAATTAAAACTATCGTAAAAGATGATTTACGTGATTTTGTTTGGCACAAAACAAAACGTAGCCCAATGGTTCTTCCTATTATTATGGAAGTTTAATTGGAAATTTACACCATTAAATTTTGATTGTAGAAGTAAAATACTAAAATAAAATTGAATTTTGTGGGGAGGATTAACTTATGGAAAAAGATTTTAATTTTGTAAATATGAATGCCACCAAAAATATTGCACTCGTAGCTCATGATAATTGTAAAAAAGATTTAATTGAATGGTCAATTGAAAATAAGCGAAAACTTAGCAAACATCATCTTTTTGGAACAGGAACAACGGCTACCTTAATTGCAAAAGCTACCCAACTTCCCGTAAAGGCTTATAATAGTGGGCCTCTTGGAGGTGACCAGCAAATTGGGTCTCGAATTGTTGAAGGTGAGATTGATTTTATAATTTTTTTCTGGGACCCCCTAGAAGCTCAGCCTCATGATCCAGATGTAAAAGCTTTATTAAGAGTAGCAGTTTTATATGATATTCCGATTGCCAGCAACCAATCCACAGCAGATTTTTTATTAACTTCACCATTTATGGAAACTTCATATAATCGTAAAGTTATTGATTACGCTAAAAGAATTGATAAACGAACACAAAATTTTAGTAAATAAAAAAGATACCTCAAGATATTATTTCTTGGGGTATTTTTTTGTGCAAAATTTAAAAAAACCTATTATTCGTGAAAATTTGACAAATATTTCTCTTTGTGATATAGTATAGATTGAAAAAACTATATACAAAAATTATAAGGAGAATATTAAATGGAAAATATTGTTAATAATTCGATTGATAATATCTGTATAGTTAATCTAAAAGGTGAAATTATTTTTGTAAATAAACAACTTATTCAAACTCTAAATATGCAAGTTGGAGACATGATTGAGGATTATTTCAAGAGTACCTTAAATTTAAAATTGTTAAATAAGGAACAAGAGCAGTTTGTGAAGTTAGAAACTAATCAAATTTGTCCTAGTAAAATTTATATACATGAAGTTGCATGGTATAATATGCCTGCACTTTGGATAATAATTAGACTGGAGGCTGATATCTCTCTTTTAGAACATAACTTAACGATATGTAAACAAAATAAAATTTTACAAAAAAATAACCATCAAGATTTACTAAAACATTTATTTTTTGTGCAAAAAGAAATTATCGCTTCTATCCAGTCTGTAATAAACAAGTATAGCGATGAAATTTTAATAGAAGTTGTATCTTTTGATAAATCTAATTTATCTATAAAAGTTGAATTTATTATTACAAAAACTTTTCAAAATGTGAGTAGTTTGCGTAGCATAGAAATTCAACAAGAAGAATTTGAAAGTTACACTAGTATTACAGAAAATGTAAAAATTAATATTTCGGAAAATATTAACACATCTTCAGTAACTAGTGCTTTTTTCGACCAAGGATATAACTACGTTACATATTATCCGATATTTAATAACGCAAAGTTGATAGGAAAATTTGGGATACAATTTCAGAATGAGGTTGCCAAAATATCTGACCAAGATTTAAAGTTTATTAAAACTCAAACAGCTAATTTATTGTATACACGTCAAGCGTTAAATTTATATCAAAATGAGTTAATTGATGACTATCATTATATTTCAAATTTAAATTATTTACAGACTTGCTTAGAAATTTGTACAGATTTTATTGGAGTTTTTAATAAAGACGGAATATTTTTGAGTGTAAGCAAAGAAGTTACACAAATTTTGGGGTGGGAACCAGAGGATTTAATTGGTAAAAGTTGGCAGGACTTTGCTTGTCCAGAAGATATTATTGATACTAAGCTACAAGAATATATTGGAGTTAATTCTAATTATAATAGATGTATCGTAACTTCAAGATTTGCTCATAAAAATGGCGAATATCGCTGGATACAATGGCAATTTAAACCGTTTGAAGACCCTGATATTTCTGCTATTATAGCCGAGGATATCACTGCTCAAATGGAATTTAAAACTGCACAATTACAAGAACTTGAGTTGCAAAAAATTAATACATTAAGACAAGATTTTTTTAATATTGCATCTCATGAGTTGCGCACGCCATTAACTGTAATTATGTCAACTCATAAACTTTTAGAAGATTATATAGATGAGCATCACCTAGAAAAATTGCGAAAACATACTAATCGTCTTAGTAGATTAGTTAACAATTTAATTACTATGACTGAGTTAGAAACTGGGCTTAATATTTTGGAATATTCACCATGCAACATAGTTGTACTAATAGGTCAAATTATAGAGGTGATTAATAAAATTTATTTTTCAAAAAATATTAGTATAGTACTTTCATCTACTTTGACAAATCCATTATTTATGTGCGATGTATATTATTTCCAAAAGATAATATTGAATATTCTGTCTAATGCAATAAAGCATAGTAATGATGAAGGGAAAATTTTAGTAGAGTTAAGTCTTGAAAAAAACTTTATTAATATATCAATAACTAATTTTGGAGAAGCGATACCTCTTGAAATACAGGAGTTTATATTTGAGTCGTTTTCTCAAGTAGACCCTATTTTGACTAGGCATAATGAAGGAATGGGGATAGGATTATCGTTATGTTATACCTTAATTAAAATGCATAAAGGGCATATTTATCTTTGTAGTAATGAGGAAAAAACTTGTTTTACAATTAATTTACCAGTTGGACAATTGAGTGATGAACCAGCAATTTCTAGCATAGATTTAGAAGAGGAAATAAAGCTTGAGCTATCTGGAATTTAATATACATATTTGTTAAAATATAGACAAAAAATGATAAAATTCTTTCCTTATGAATGTTGCTGTTCATAATAACTTAACAAATGAGGTCTGTTGACAAAAATTCACAAATTAGATTAAAAGTTTCAAATATTATAGATTGACACTTTAAAAAAACCGTGCTACTATAGTTTGAAGAAATTACTTTTTAAGTTAAAGTAATAAGGAGTACGGTTTATTTTTGTACAACTTTACAATAATTTAGTCAAATTCATCTAAATTTACAAAAAAATTTTGGCTAAATTGTATCTTAATAATAGTTTCGCAAATTTTGCCTTTAATTGTAGTTTTATGGCTACACTAAAAAACCACATAACGATAAATAATCGTATTGCTCAATTTGAGCGTATATGTTTTGGGCTTAAAGGCAATAGAGGAGATTTTTCCTTTATTGCTATTTTTTATATAATTAAGTAAGAGAGCGAGGAAAAATTGTGATTGATAAATTAATAAAAAGCATAGAACTAAAGCAAAATCCAACCGTTGTAGGTCTTGATCCTACATATGAAATTATACCGAGCTTTATAAAAAACGAAATGTTAGAAACTTATGGGAAGACTCCTAAGGCTGTGGCAGAAATGTTTCTAAAATTTAATAAAGAAATTATTGATGAAACTTTTGAGTTAGTTCCTGCAGTAAAGCCACAAGTTGCAATGTATGAAAAGTATGGACTTGAGGGAATTCGTGCTTATATTGAAACTTGTGAGTATGCAAAAGAAAAAGGGCTTTTGGTAATTGGTGACATCAAAAGAGGAGATATTGCGTCAACTGCTGCTGCTTATGCAAGTCATATTGAAGGGACACATATCGAAGGGGAATTTTTTGATTTATGGAATGAAGACGCTGTAACAATTAATCCGTATATGGGTTATGATGGGATAGAGCCTTTTTTAAATGCGTGCAAAAATATGAACAAGGGTATATTTGTTTTGGTGAAAACGAGTAATCCAAGTAGTTCAGAAATTCAAGATTTAACGGTTGATGGTACTCCAATTTATAAAATTAGTGCAAGCTTAGTTAATAAATGGGGTGAAAGTTCTATTGGTAATTGTGGTTATAGTAATGTGGGGGCAGTTGTTGGGGCTACTCATAAAGCTATAGGTACAGAGCTTCGTGCTTATATGCCAAACACATTTTTCCTAGTTCCTGGATATGGAGCGCAAGGTGGTACAGGCAAAGACTTGGTTAATTATTTTGATAAAAATGGTGGAGGAGCTATCATTAATTCTTCGAGGGGAATTATTGGGGCATACCAAAAGGATTTGTCAAATGAGAAAGATTTTGCAAAAGCTTCTAGGCAAGCAGTAATTGAAATGCGTGATGACTTACAAAAAGGGGGGAATTAGATGAAGGCACAATTAATTTTAGAAAATGGTATGGTATTTGAAGGTAGAGCCTTTGGATATCTAAAAGAAGCAATTGGTGAAGTTGTTTTTAACACTGGTATGACAGGATATCAGGAGATTTTAACAGACCCTTCTTATTACGGACAGATGGTTGTTATGACGTATCCGTTAGTTGGAAATTATGGAATAAATTTAGATGATATGGAGTCTTACAAAGCTCATGTTAAAGGTTTTATCGTACGTGAGAAATGTGATTATCCAAACAATTTTAGATGTGAGTTAACTTTAGATGGGTATTTAAAAGCACAAAAAATTATTGGTTTAGAAGGCATTGATACTCGTTCCCTAACAAAGGTTATTCGTGACCACGGAACTATGAGAGGGATTATTTCGGTGCGTGAGCTTACTCCTAGTCAAATTAAATTAAAAATTGATAGTTTTGTAAATCAACACGCTGTTTCTGAAGTTACTACTAAAGAAATTTATGAGATTGAAGGAGATGAACTTCATATTGCGATGGTAGATTTTGGAGTAAAGCAAAATATTATCCGTGAATTCAAAAAGCGTAACTGCAAAATTACTGTATTTCCAGCATTTAGTACATCTGAAGAAATTTTGAATGTAAATCCTGATGCTGTATTTTTATCAAATGGGCCAGCTGACCCAAAAGATTTGCCATCAGTTATTGAAAATATTAAAAAAATGGTAGGTGTTAAGCCCATTACAGGAATTTGTTTAGGGCATCAATTGTTATGCCTTGCATTAGGTGGAAACACTGGAAAACTGAAGTTTGGACACCACGGAAGTAATCACCCTGTAAAAGATTTAATTAGTAATAGAGTTTATATAACATCACAAAATCACAATTATCACGCAGAAACTCTACCTCAAGGAGCAGTTGTAACTCATAGACATTTAAATGACCAAACAATCGCAGGAATGTATGCCAAAGATTTAAATATTTACAGCGTTCAGTTTCACCCTGAAGCTTGCCCAGGGCCAACGGATACAGAACATATTTTTGATGAGATGATAAATGTAATGTATGGGAAGGAGTTAGAAGTATGCCAAGAGATTTAAGCATAAAAAAAGTACTAATTATTGGGTCGGGGCCTATCGTTATTGGGCAGGCGGCAGAGTTTGATTATTCAGGAACTCAAGCTTGTCAGGCTATTAAAGAAGAAGGAATTGAGGTTGTTCTTGTAAATAGTAATCCTGCAACAATTATGACGGATAAAGAAATTGCAGATAAAATTTATATCGAACCTTTGACATCGGAATTTTTGGAAAAAGTTATCGCTAAAGAGCGCCCAGACAGCTTACTTGCAGGGGTTGGAGGTCAGACAGGGTTAAACCTTGCTGTAGAACTTCATGATAAAGGAATTTTGGAGAAATACAATGTTCGAGTAATTGGAACTCAAATTTCTGCTATTAAAGAAGGTGAAGACCGTGAAGGTTTTAGAGCTTTAATGAACAGAATTAATCAGCCAGTTATTGAAAGTAAAACGGTTGAAAGTGTTGAAGAAGCTGTATTATTTGCTAGAAAAATTGGATATCCAGCAGTAGTTAGACCAGCGTATACTCTAGGAGGAACTGGTGGAGGAATTGCTGAAACTGAAGAAGAACTTCGTGAAATTTGCGCAAGTGGACTACATTTATCAAGAGTTCACCAAGTTTTAATTGAGAAGTGTATTAAAGGGTGGAAGGAAATTGAGTACGAGGTAATGCGTGACCAATACGGAACGGTAATTACTGTTTGTAACATGGAAAACATTGACCCTGTAGGAATTCACACAGGTGATAGTATCGTAGTTGCTCCTTCGCAAACACTTTCGGATAAAGAATATCAAATGTTACGTCGTGCATCGTTAGATATTATTTCGGCGTGTGATATTAGGGGTGGTTGTAACGTTCAAATTGCACTACACCCAGATAGTTTTGAGTATGCAATTATCGAAATTAATCCACGTGTTAGTCGTTCTTCAGCCCTAGCATCAAAAGCTACGGGATACCCAATTGCTAGAGTTTCGGCTAAAATTGCACTAGGATATGGATTAGATGAAATTGAAAATGCTGTAACTGGAAAAACTTTTGCTTGTTTTGAGCCAACGCTTGATTATGTTGTAGTAAAAATTCCAAAATGGCCATTTGATAAATTTTATACAGCCAAACGTACACTAGGAACTAAGATGATGGCAACTGGAGAAATTATGGCAATTGGAAATAATTTTGAAAGTGCATTTTTGAAAGGACTTCGTTCTTTGGAGATTGGTCAATTTAGTTTTGAACACAAAAAGCTGGCTGAATGTAGTTTAGATGAACTAAAAGAAAGAGTTGTAACTGCTGATGATGAGCGTATTTTTGCACTAGCTGAAATGTTACGACGCTACTACCGTAAAGAACAAGTTTGTAAGATGACTGGTATGGATATTTTCTTTGTTGAGAAATTTAAATGGATTGTGGAGCAGGAGGAACACCTCAAAACTCTTGAATTTGAAGACTTAACTCCAAGATATTTAAGAAAACTTAAAAAGCGTGGCTTCTCAGATAAGGCTATTTCAGGATTTATTGGGGTTGATGAAGATGACGTTCGTGAACTTCGTCAAAAATGGAACATTTTACCAGTGTACAAAATGGTTGATACGTGTGGAGGAGAATTTGAGGCTCAAACACCTTATTATTATTCAACGTATGATTTTGAAGATGAAGTAGTAGTTTCTGATAAAGAAAAAGTTATCGTTATGGGTTCTGGACCTATAAGAATTGGGCAAGGAATTGAATTTGATTATTGTTCGGTTCATGCGATTATGGCGCTTAAAAAACGTGGAATTGAAACGATAATTATTAATAATAATCCAGAAACAGTTAGTACAGATTTTAATACTTCTGACAAATTATATTTTGAACCTTTAACAGATGAAGATGTTTACCATATCATCTTAAAAGAGAAGCCAAAAGGTGTAATTTTACAATTTGGTGGTCAAACTGCAATTAAGCTTGCGAAGTTTTGCGACAAAATGAATATCCCTGTTCTTGGAACTCAACCAACTCAAGTTGATGCTGCTGAGGATAGAGAAAAGTTTGATGCCATCTTAGAAAAACTTAATATTAAGCGTCCAAAAGGAAAAGCAATTTGGGCAGTTGAAGAAGGTTTACAAATTGCTAAAGAGCTTGAGTATCCAGTGCTTGTAAGACCATCTTATGTATTGGGTGGGCAAGGTATGGAGATTACTTTTGAAGAGGAGCAACTAAAGCGCTATTTGGTAAATGCATTTGAGCGTGACCCAGAAAATCCTATTTTAATTGACCGTTATTTAATGGGTCGTGAAATTGAAGTTGATGCACTTTGTGATGGTAAAAACATTTTAATTCCTGGAATTATGGAGCATTTAGAGCGTGCAGGAATTCACTCTGGAGATAGTACAACGTTATATCCAAGTGTAAATATCTCTTCTGATATGAAAAACAAAATTATTGAATGTACTGAGCTTATTGCCAAAGAACTAGAAGTAATGGGTATGATTAATATTCAGTATATTGAATACAAAAAAGAGCTTTACATTATTGAAGTAAATCCTCGTTCTAGCCGTACCGTTCCTTATATTTCAAAGGTTACAAACGTTCCAATTATTGACCTTGCAACTCGTGTAATGCTTGGGGAAACTCTTTCGGATTTGGGATATGGAACAGGCTTATATCCAGAGCCAAAAGATTTCTTTGCTGTAAAAGTACCAGTATTTTCAACTGAGAAATTACCACAAGTTGAAGTAAGTTTGGGGCCTGAAATGAAATCTACTGGAGAAGTTTTGGGGGTAGGAGCAACTATTGAAGAGGCGTTATACAAAGGGTTTATCGCAGCTGGAAAGAAAATGCCAAACAATGCAGGTACAATTTTTGCTACAATCCAAAAGTATGACCAAGAAGAATTTTTGGAAATTGCTACACGTTTTGCAAAATTAGGATATAAATTTGTTGCTACAGAAGGAACAGCAAAAAAACTTGAAACTATTGGAGTTAGTGCCAAAGTTGTAGGAAAGCAATCAGAAGGAAGCAATGAAATTTTGGATATAATTAGAAGTGGAGAGGTTGATTTATTAGTTAACACTCCTACAAAAGGAAATGATGCAACTCGTGATGGATTTAAAATCCGTCGTCATGCAATTGAGTCATCAGTACAAATTGTAACTTCACTAGATACGTTGGGTGCAATGGCTGATATAGCTGAAAAAGGCCTTGGTGTTAGTCAAGTAGAAATTTATAATATGTGTGAAATTTAATCTAAAGCCTAGTAAAGAATTTAGTTCTCTACTAGGCTTTTTATATTATAAAATTATTTATTCAGTTTTTTAAGTTCTCCAAGAAGATGGTCTTTAATAGTTTTATTTGTTTCCTCAGAGTTATTTTTATTAGAAAGTTTGAGAGCTTCCTCAACCAAAGTTCTAATCACATCACCATTAATTTTCTTTTCTGATGTTTCTTCCTCTTGTGGAGTTTCCTCTTGCTTAATAAACTTTTTACGTAAAGTTTTAAATTCACGGTTTAGAATTTCGTCGCTTGCTCTATCAACAATTTTATCAATAAAACTTTCATCTTTTTTAATATGCTCAATAAGAGCTTGCTTACCTAGGCTTTTGATGCTAGTAATGCTTGCAATTTCTTTGGTTTCTTCTGGCTGAGATTTCTTATTGTCACTAACAGTTTTTATAGTTTTCATAAGCTCCCCAGCTTGTTGAAGTGCTTTTAATTTATCTTGCATAAATTTCTCCTTTGTTCTAAGTTTTATCTATAGAATATAGATTTTGTGGGAAGTTGTCAAGAGATAATTTTTCCGTTATACTCTGCATAAATATGTGGCAAAATCGCTGATAGATGATTATATTCAATAAGGCTGTGTATGCAATTATTTCTAGCTAGCGCAAGTGTTATATTTTTTGGGAGAGGGATATTACTTTTGGCAATTTTATTATTTTTTATAGTGTAGCGTCCCCAATATCTACTCCTAAACTCAATTCCACCTTCAACTTCTCTAATCGCATGGAAAAATACATTTATAGGTATATTTGGTGAAACATTTTTGCAAGTAGCAATTTCAAAAGTAGCAATCGAACTATTTTTGAACATATGTGGAGTAATTCCCAAAACGCTTGGTGGATAAAATTTAATTTCTACCTGAGTTGCTCCTTTAATATCAAAACCTTCAATTGGATAATGTGTTCTGCCAATATTTCTTTGATTGAGAGGGATATTTGAGCTATCTAAATGCAAATGGGGTTCTTTTGCGCTAATTCCAACATGACCAACTGGACACCAAATTTTATATCGCACATCTTCTAGTACGTGCCAATTAAACCACCAGTCAATCATTTTTGGAGTAACATTTGGCATAAATACTTTTGAGGCACTAAACCCTGTCCCATTTTCCATTACACAATACCCATTTTCAATTTCTAAATACCCATCGTTTAACATCTCTTTAGCATTAACAATAGAAAGCGCTTTTTTGGGGTCAACAGGACCTTTGTTTATAAAATCCAAATCTTCTTGTGGTATTTTGGTCATAGCTTTCTGTAAATACTTTGAATATGGTATATCTTTGTGAGATTGTGTAAGTTCGGTGCGAGTCATTGAGTTGATAAATTCATTAGTTATAGTTGTTGGGAATGTCTGTTCCAAATCTTTGATGATAGTTAAAATATTCATTTTGCCTCCTAAATTTTTTTGGGATATCCTCCTATTATAAAGGAAGAAACTCCTACATATTTGATAAAAAAAAGAAGGGTTTCCCCTTCTTTATATTAAACTCTAAATAACAACTCGCTATAATTTGGAATTGGCCAAACTCTTTCTTCTACGATTGTTTCTAATTTATCAGCAACAACACGTAATGAGTTCATAGCTGGAATGATAATATCTTTAAATGCCACAGCTTTTTCATACTCATTTGAAATTTCTTGAACTTGAGATAATTTTGCTTCTAGCTCATCAGTATTTTCTTTTAAGTTGTTGATTAACTCAGTAAGTTCTACCAAATGTTCTGCTTGAGCTTCTACATTGTATCCACCTAATTGGTTTAATGTAGCAACGTTTGTAGCAACTTGTGTTGAGTAATTTAAACATGATGGGAAAATTTGAGTTTTTGACATACTAATCATCGTTAAAGCTTCGATGTTAAGAATTTTTGAGTATTCTTCTGCAATAATTTCGTGTCTTGAGTGAAGCTCATTTTCATTATAAACTTTATAGTTTGTAAATAATTCAATTGAAGCCTCGTTAAGTAATGATGGTAGAGCATCAACCAATGTTTCGTATTGTGGTAATCCACGTCTTGTAGCTTCTTCTACCCATTCAGCTGAGTATCCGTTACCATCAAAAATAATGCGTCCATGCTCTTTTAAAGTTTTGGCTACAATTTTTTGTACAGCAACTTCAATATCTATAGCTTCTTCTAACTCTGGTAAGAATGAGTCAAGAGCTTCAGCAACAGCAGTATTAATAATTACGTTTGCTTCAGAAATACACCCAGATGATGGGAACATTCTAAATTCAAATTTGTTTCCTGTAAATGCAAATGGAGAAGTTCTGTTTCTATCTGTAACTTCTTTTCTAAGACGTGGCATAGTTGCAACACCCATGTCTAAAACTTCTTTGTTATGAGTTTCAACTTCTACTCCGTTTGCAATATCTAAGAAAATATTTGTAATGTGTTGACCTAAAAATACAGAAATAATTGCTGGTGGAGCTTCGTGACCTCCTAAACGGTGATCATTTCCTGCTGATGCTGCTGATAATCTCAAAATATCTGCGTGTTTATCTACAGCTTTTAGGATTGCACTAACAAATACTAAGAAAACTAGGTTATCTTGAGGGTTAGAACCTGGAGAGAATACGTTAATTCCTGTATCTGTACCAACTGACCAGTTATCATGTTTTCCAGAACCATTAATTCCGTCAAATGGTTTTTCGTGAAGTAAACAAGCTAAGTCATGACGGTTAGCAACTTTTTGTAAAGTTTCCATAATCAATTGGTTTTGGTCAGATGCCACGTTACAAGCTGCATAAACTGGAGCTAACTCATGTTGAGCTGGAGCTACTTCATTATGCTTTGTTTTACAAGGAACACCAAGTTTCCAAAGTTCTACATCAATTTCATGCATAAAGTTTGCAATTTTTTCTTTGATACTTCCAAAGTAGTGGTCTTCCATCTCTTGACCTTTTGGAGGCATAGCACCGAATAATGTACGGCCTGTAAAAATTAAATCTTTACGTAATTGGTATTGGCGTTTATCAATTAGAAAATATTCTTGCTCTGCTCCTACAGTTGAGCTAACTTTTGTAACATCTGTATGACCAAGTGCGTGCATTACACGAACCCCAACGTTTTGTAGAGCTTCCATTGAGCGAAGAAGTGGAGTCTTTTTATCAAGAGCTTCTCCAGTGTGAGCATAAAAAGCAGTAGGGATACAAAGTGCTACTCCACTAGAATCTTCCTTTAAGAATGCTGGAGATGTACAATCCCAAACTGTATATCCACGAGCTTCAAAAGTTTGGCGAAGTCCACCAGATGGGAATGAAGAACCATCAGCTTCCCCTTGGATAAGTTCTTTACCTGAGAATTCCATAATAACACGGCCATCTGTAGTTGGAGAAAGAAATGCATCATGTTTTTCAGCAGTTAAGCCAGTCATAGGTTGGAACCAGTGTGTAAAGTGAGTTGCTCCTTTTTTGATTGCCCAATCTTTCATAGCATTTGCAACGATTTCTGCAACTTGAGAATCAAGAGGTAACCCTTCTTCAATAATTTGGTGGAGTTTTTTATAAGTAGACTTTGGTAAATGCTCACGCATTACAGCATCATTAAATACATTTTTTCCGTAAAGCTCAGATAAATTAATTTTTTCCATTTTACTATCCTTTCTACTAACTAAAAAAATAGTTTATGATAAAACATAAACAATACTAAAGATTTTCCTAATAAATTATATTCAATATTAGTAAAAATATTAACTCGGGGTTAAAATAAACCCCTTGACATTGCGTTTTTTATTTATTTAATATACCACGCTTTAATTCTTATTTCAACATTTAATTTTATAAAAATGGTTTTTTTTACAACACATATTGCTGAAATTAATCAATTAAATATCATAATTTCTAAAAAGATGGAGATAAATCCATAGGCAAATCCCATATACTATCAGTGGGTACACTAACATAGCTAGGAGGTACATCACCTGATATAACTTTATCAATTAGCATAATTTTTCTTGAAACAATTGTTGTACCTTCAATAGGAGGGTCAATAATTTGAATAGTAGCTACAATATTTAACCAAACTCTATGATTTACCTGATTAATTCCAGTAGAGTGAACATCACTCTCATAATCAACATAAACCGTACCAGCTGGCAAAACAGTAACTTCTATATTTGGACCCAAGTTTGCAAAAATTCTACTTCCTGTTAAATTTCCAAGTGGAATTGTAAACGGAATAGGCCCCATATTTTTTAGCTCCTTTGTACATTTATCAACTATATCACCACAAATTTGATTGATAAGAATTGAATTCACATTCCAAGAAATGAGCTTGCCATCATCATTGTAATCATAGTTTAGTAAATCTTCAATAGTTATTGGGCTATTGGATAAAGTTTGGGAGACAGCTTCATTAATAACTTTGGTTGCAAGAGTTGTAGTTTCTAGCTTTGCCATCTCAATAACTGCTGGAGTAATTTGTTCATCAAGCTGAATATAAATAACCCCGACTATAGCAATAATTAAAAGAATGGTAAATAACCCTTGCAATTTTGGAATAGTTAAATCACGCTCACCATTTGTATTTTTTGGGTAAGAGGCATACCGATTATTTCTTTTATTTAGCAAAATAGTACCTCTCTTTCATAAAAGTATTTTTGTTACTGATGAAGCTATATATATATATATTCTAGTTCTTAAATTGATAGCACGGAAATATTTATAAAAAAGTTTGTTCAATCTTTTATAAAATTAATTTATTGGACTTTGCCTAAAGAAATTCACCCCTTGACTTTGTCTATGGAAACAATTACCATTACTTAAATCAGATATTATTAGTAAAATTAATTTTTAAATGCAACCATACTCAAACCTAAAGGGATAATACTAACTAAAATCTAGGAGTAATTATCTGTAAGAATTTATGGCAAGGTGGCCTTTAAATAAATTGAAACATCACTGTAACACAAAATTAAAGGAAAATACGATAAAATTTGTATTGTTTGTTTGCCCATTTTTTATATATTTGTTATAATGTATAAGTGAGGAGGAGGAAATGCTTATGAATTACTCAAATAACGACCAAGATAATCAAGACGACCAAAGTAAACAGCAGAAACAAAAAAAGGCTGGAGTTACTGGATTTCGTATATTTTTTATTACTCTAGTGATTGCTGCATTTGCCGTTGTTGGTTCTGGGCTTGGGATTTTTATTGGAATAATAAAAAGTGCCCCAGATGTGTCGGGACTTGAATTAAAACCAAGTACCAATTATACTTCGTTTATTTATGATGCAAATGGAATGGAAATTGACCGTGTAGAAGGTGGGGAAAATAGAATTTATGCAACACTAGAAGAAATCCCACTTTATTTACAACAAGCAGTTATAGCTATTGAAGATGAACGTTTTTATGAACACAATGGGATTGACATGAGAGGTATTTTACGTGCGCTTGTTGTAAATATAACAAATGGAGATATATCAGAAGGGGCAAGTACATTAACTCAACAGCTAATTAAAAATAACGTTTTAACTAGCGAACAAACTTTTACAAGAAAAATCCAAGAACAATACTTGGCAGTAGAATTTGAAAAAATTTATACTGAAGCATATGGGCAAAAATATGCGAAAGATTTAATTTTAGAATACTACTTAAACACTATGGCTCTTGGTCATGGGACTATGGGAGTGCAAGCCGCATCACACCGTTATTATCACAAAGATGTGTCAGAGCTTAGCCTTGCTGAGAGTGTTGTACTTGCAGGTATTACGCAAAGACCAACATACTACAGCCCAATTATTAATCCAGAAAATAACTGGGATAAAGCAAAAGTTATTTTATACAAAATGGTTGAGCTTGGATTTATTACTGAAGAGGAGCGTCAACTAGCTCTTTTAGAAAATCCTTTTGAGAATATTCAAGAAGTTAACCAAATATTTGTTGATGAGTCGCCACATAGTTACTTTGTAGATGCTGTAATTGAAGATGTTTTATCAGACCTACAATCTAAAAATGGTATGACGCAAATTGAAGCACAAAATTACTTATATGGTGGAGGAATTCAAATTTATACAACGTTTGACCCAGAAATTCAAGCAAGTGTTGATAGACATATGAATGATGATTCAATTTTTCCATCAGCAGAAAACGAAATTAAACTAGATTACAGAGTTAGTATTACAGATGCTGAAGGTTCGGTTTCTCATCATAGTGCTACAGGATTTGTAAAAAATACTAGTGCAATTGAAGGATTTAAAAATGAAAAATTAGGTGAGTGGGGAGCATTGGCAGAAGGTGTAACTTTTGTTGAAACTCTATACGAAATCCCACAACCTCAAGCAGCCTTTGTTATTATGGATCAAACTACAGGTCATGTAAAAGCATTATCAGGAGGACGTGGAGATAAAGTTGGGGACCGTACATTTAACCGTGCGACTCAGGCCAAACGTCAACCAGGTTCTACATTTAAAATTTTAACTGCGTATGCACCTGCCTTAGATACAGGAATGTTATCACCAGGGAGCGTTTTAATTGACCAACCAATTACAATCAATTTACCATCAGGAAACTACACTCCTCAAAACTGGGATAGAAAATATGTAGGAGCAACTACAATGCGTTATGGAATTTACCATTCTGTAAATGCTCTAGCAGTTCAAGTTCTTGATATGGTTGGGTTAGACACAGCGTTTGAATATTTACAACGCTTTGGATTTACAACACTTTTACCTACAGATAAAGTTTATTCTATGGCACTTGGAGGTCTTACAGAAGGGGTTACTCCACTAGAATTAAACGCAGCATATGCAGCAATTGCAAACAACGGAACGTATATCGAGCCTATTCTTTATACTAAAATTTTGGATAGAGATGGAGCAGTTTTATTAGATAACATTCCAAATTCTTACCAAGTAATTTCGGCATCAACAGCAGCAGCTCTAACAGATATGATGCAAGATGTTGTAAAAATTGGTACAGGAGCATCACTTAAAAACTGGTTTAGTTCTCAACCAGTATCAGGAAAAACAGGTACAACAAATGATAGTAAAGATTTATTCTTTGCTGCATACACACCATACTATACAGCAACTGTTTGGCTTGGGCATGATGATCCAAAATCTTTAAATGGAGCAAGTCAAAGAGAACATCTACATCTATGGGGTAATATTATGAAAGATGTTCACTCAGGCCTTGAATACAAAAACTTTGAGGCACAAATGCCAACATATTCTATGGCAACAATCTGTAAAGTATCAGGAAGACTTGCAAGAAATACTTGTGTTAGTGGAACAGTTACAGACTACTTTAGTAAAGAAAATTTCCCAACACAATATTGTAATTCATGTGGATATCAAGCGCCAGCAGCACCGACTGTAACAGCGCCAACTACTCCAACTGTAACAACGCCAACTACTCCAGCAGCACCAAGCACGCCAGAAGTATTTGCACCAGAAATCTTTACACCAAGCTTACC
This sequence comes from Epulopiscium sp. Nele67-Bin005, assembly GCA_002007365.1. Classification (GTDB taxonomy): domain Bacteria; phylum Bacillota; class Clostridia; order Lachnospirales; family Cellulosilyticaceae; genus Epulopiscium_D. The sequence continues at coordinate 44,963 of LNZR01000077.1, forward strand.
AACAATTTTACCAAGTGAAAATACGGAAGCACCAGTTGTAGAGGAAGAAGTAGTAGCACCACCAATTCTTCAAGATTTACCAGAAGTACCAAGCATTCCAGCAGCACCGACTGTAACAGCGCCAACTACTCCAGTTGAGACCCCATCAACGCCAGTAGCACCAGTGGAAACGCCTTCTGCTCCAGTTGAAGTAGCGCCAACGCCAGCACCAGAGCCAACACCTGCTCCAGCACCTACGCCAGAGCCGACACCTGCTCCAGAGCCAACGCCTGCTCCAACTCCAGAACCAGCAACTCCAACATTACCGACGTTGCCAACTCTACCAACGTTACAACAAACGCCAGTAGACGATGCTTCATTTATACCACAAGATTAATAAATAAAATAAAGCCTTCATAACTAGAAAGTTGTGGAGGCTTTTTTATGTAAAATTTTAAAACCCAGATTTCAAAAATCGTGAAGATAGTACATTTTTGTCTTCTCTTTTAAAGTAACCTCTCATAAGAAACCAAAAATCATATTAGAAATAGTTAATCCCAAAACCTAAATTTCAAAAATCATGAAGATAGTACATTTCTGTCTTCTCTTTTAAAAGTAACTTCTCATAAGAAACTAAAAATCATATTAGAAATAGTTAATCCCAAAACCTAAATTTCAAAAATCGTGAAGATAGTACATTTTTGTCCTCTCTTTTAAAAGTAACTTCCCATAAGAAACCAAAAAATCTTAATAAAATTGGAGAAATTCCAAAGATAATCTTCATTTATAGACCTTAGATAACATTTCATTTTTAAGATACAAAAATATTTGCTATTTATTGAGCTAAAGATATTGACATGTAAATAAATATATGATATTATGCAAATGTATTAAATTTTATGTATATAAATTAATATATATTTATATACTTAAGATTAAATAATTGTAAAAATAATTATGGAAGGGAGAATATACTTATGGAACTAATGGAAAATAATGTATTAGAGAATACAGAGGTTATACTTAAATCTTTAGATTTATCTGATTTTGAAGATATGGAAGAAATTGTTACTCCAGGATTTTTTGGTGTAATTATTTGTTGTTAATATAAATTTGTATGCTTAAGATTAAATTATGGTAAAAATAATTAGGGGAGGGAGAATATACTTATGGAACTAATGGAAAATAATGTATTAGAGAATACAGAAGTTACACTTAAATCTTTAGATTTATCTGATTTTGAAGATATGGAAGAAATTGTTACTCCAGGATTTTTTGGTTTAATTGGTTGTTGTAAGTAATTACGGGAATAACTAATTACTTAATATAATTATATTTAATTATATTGGAATACATTAAAATAAAATAGGGGAAATTGTTAATAATTTTCTCTATTTTATTGTATTACGATAATATTATTTTTGTAACTTAATATTAATAGACATAGGAGTAGAAACGTGTATAAAGTATACATTTTTAAATAATAAAGATGAATAAAAATTACGTACCAAAATTGGTTAAAGATGTTAAGTTGTATACATTTAATTCAATTATAACTAAAGAACCCCTATATTATTTGGGTTCAAAATCCTTAGATAGGACAATAAAAATAAGTAAAAATAAGAAGGATTTAGTGGAAATATTATTAAATAATATTAATGGTATAAGTACTGTTAAGGAAATTCAAAAAAAAATGGATTTATCAGATATTACGATTAATGTAGAAGATATCCTAAAAATCTTTGCTAATCAAGGATTTTTAGAAGGTGGAAATATGATTTATAATTCTGAAATTGATTTAACTAGTAAAACAATGTTTGAAGTTAATATATCCTATGATGTCAAAAAAATTCAAAAAATCAGTAAAATTATAGGAATAATTTTACTAATTTTTTTAGTAGGCGCTATTAAGGTTATATTAAGTCAATCTCATTTATTTAGAGAAGAGAACTTATTAGATAATTTTTATATTTATCAAACACTTCCATGTTTACTGATGGTAATATTAGTTCATGAATTTAGTCATATATTATTTGCAACTCTATTCAATGTTCCAGTAAAAAAAGTTAAAGGTGCATTAATATGGGGAATAATTCCTGTTATATTTATAAAGTATAAAAATCTTTATTTTATTTCTCCTTTTAAAAGATTACTTATTATATTAGGAGGTGTTATTGGAAATTTTATAGTTAGTTTGTACTGTTTAGGAATATATTTTTATAGTAGACACTCTATATTGTTAAATCTATTTTATCTTAATTTAGGTTATATATTTACTAATTTATATCCTCATAAAGCAAGTGATGGTTATTTTGCTTTATGCACATTATTTAATAAGCATAATATAAGAATTTCAGTAATAAAATCTATTTTTACTTCCAGAAGAAATTTAAAATCTAATATATTATTAGTAATTTATTTTGGATTAATAATTTTTGCAACTGTAGGGTTAGGAATAGTATTAAGTGATTTTATTATACTCATATTTGGTCAATATATTAAAGATTACTCAAATTATGTTAAAGGAATTATATATTTAGGACTAGTACTTCAATTAATAATTAGGTTTATTAATTTAACACGTTTATATAAGAAAGGAATTACAAATGAGAAATTATAGATTTCATGAAATTAAATGTAATGATAAAAATATTATATTTGATAGAGATACTTCACAAATATATGTGGGAACATTAAAAGAAAATAATTGGAAAATTTCAGAAAAAGAAAATGGTGATAAAATAAATCAATCAAAATTTTTATTAAATCCAGAATATAATACATTAATTATTTCTTGTGCAGAAACTTGTAATTTAAGTTGTAAGTATTGTTTTGCTAATGAAGGTACTTATAATTCATCAAAAAATCTTATCATGAATGATAAAATGTATGGTCAATTACTGGATAAACTTTTGGTGAAAAATGAACCTTTAAAATCTATTTCTTTATTTGGTGGAGAACCTTTATTAGGATTTAAATATATTAAAAATTTTATTAAAAAGTTACAAGAAGGTTATCTTGCCAAAGATTGGCCTCTACCTCTCATAGGTATTGTTACCAATGGAACACTAATCACAAAAGAAATAGGGGATTTTTTTCAGGAATATAATATTGCTGTTACAATTAGTTTAGATGGCTCAAAAGAATTTAATGATTTAAATAGAAAATATCCAAATTCAACCAAAAGTGTTTATGATAAGATAGTATCTAACATATCTAATATAAGGAATAGAACATTTCCTTTAGTTGCAGCCGCTACTATTTCTACTGATATTATAAAACAATATCAAAAAGGTGATTATAAAAAATATTTAGAGCATTATCAGTCCCTAGGATTTGATTACGTAGAACACTTTATTGCTGATAGTCCTATTCCTCTTACCACTGAGGAAATAACAAAAATTGAATTGTATGCAATAGATAAAGTAGAGGTAGTATTTGATAATTTAGTAAATAATAATTTATATGTACCTTATGGAGTAATAGGTGTTTTATCAACTATTGTACAAAAAAAATATAGTCCAGAATGTGGAGCAGGACTTACTCAAATGTTTTATTCAGCAGAAAATGAATTCTATCCTTGTCAAACATATTATGCAGTAAAAGAAAAGCATAGAAATACTTTATATAGAACAGAAATTATAAATTGTCAAGAATGTTTTTGTGTAAATATTTGTTGTGCATATTGTTCAGGCAGTAGTCTTCTATTCAATGGAAATGAATCATCAGTAATAGAAAGACGATGTGTATATCAAAAAGCTTTAACAGAGGCAATTATAAAAAATCTTTATATTTATACTAACGACAAAGATTATCGTATAAAGATAGTCAAAAATTTAAAAAAATTAGCTAATACTAATTTTAATAGAATAGCCAGATAGGAGAAAAAAATGTTTTTTCAAAAATTACTGTATAAAAATTCTGTTTATACTAAAATAGCAATTTTGACGGTTTTAATGATAAATACTATTTTTATATCATTTTTTATGATGGTAATAACAGGAATAGATAACATTACTAACGATACTTTAGACCAATCAAAAACTATTATAACCTATCTATCTTCTTTAGTTTTTCCATGTTCATTAGCAGTATTTTTCTTTCAGTGGATAATTTTTATGTTATATGGCGAGATGATTGAAGCCAGAAATGATTTTAATAGCATTCTAAGAAAAATGGGAGTTTCCATAAAGAATATTTATAAAATATATTGGACAGAGTTTGTAGTTTTACAAATAGTTGCTCAACCAATAGCTATAATAGGAGCATTTAATTTTTATAACGTAATGATGCAATATTATGGATATGACTCAACAATGGAAGGAACAGGAGTAATTTTAGGGATTACATCTACACTGGTTACTTCTTTAATTACATTAAGAATGGTATTGAATAAAAATATAGTTACATTTGATAATGTAGGTCACGCTACAAAAAGTAAAGTAACAAAATTTGCATTTATTAGCAACCATACAAAACAAATAAAATTAATATCAGCCATTATTTTATTTGGGAGTAGCATATATAATTTAATGAATAATAATGTGGATATATTTTTGTTGTTTACGGTAATAAATATTCTGATTTTTTGGGGTGAAATCCTAGAGAATATTATTAGCAGTGTATGTAAAATATTACCCGATAAATTTAATATTACATTATTAATTTTAAAAGGATTTTCCCGAAAAATAAGGGTTATTTCTTATACTATGATACTTGGATTAACATTAGTATTAGGACTTAATGCATTTATTCAAACAACAAGAAATCATGCGTATAATAGTGTAATGGAAAACATTAATTATAATTATGTAATAACACACGAACTTTTAACTAATAAAGAAATAGATAATATATTTAACACTAAACATATATCAGCATTATCATTTAGAGAAAATGAAAATAAAATAGGTTCTAGCACTTTGACAATGTTGGGCGTTGAAAAAAACTATTTTCAAGAGTATGAAAATATAGAATTAATGTATGGAGATCAAGATTTCATATTTGAAAATTGGGATAATCCAGAATATAACGGAATTATTCTGTGTGAGCATTTAATTAATGAAGATAACATCGGACAATCTATAGAATTAACTGTTGATGGTAAATTGGTAAGTTTTGAGATTGTAGGAGGAAGTTCTGTTAATGATTTCTCAAAAATGTCTGGTTATGTAAGTAAGGGATTTATACAACAAATTTTAAACCAAGGAGATGTTTCTAATATAACTTTCTTAAAAGAATATAACAATTCTCTGGAGAATAATTATACTGTAGAAACTAAACAAGAAATTGCAAATAAAAGTTATACTAAAGCAGTTCAAGGAACATTTATATTAGAAATTACAGCTATCATTGTATTATTATCATCATTTTTTATGTTAGCAAATTTTATAATTATTACAGCTAAAAAGAGTAATGTAGATATAGCTAGAATGCGTGCCATGGGAATGCCAGGGCATAATATTAATTCCATATATATTTTAACTTATATGTTAATAATTATTGCTTCTGTACCACTTGCTGCCCTGTCAGCTTATGTTGGTGGTAAAAATTTTATGGTATTAATGTTAGGTCTACCCAATATAAAGTTGGATTTTAATTGGGCATTATTTGGTGGATATATATTAGCATATTTGGTGTTTTTGGTTATGGTATATTATACTTTGGCACAAAAGACTATAAAAGAATATATATACGTTTTAAAATCTAAGTCTATATAATAAAAAAGGATAGGGAAACTATGATTAAAATAAGTAATTTAAATTTTTCTGTACAAGATGGACAGGCAAAAAGAAGAATATTAAATAATGTAAACTTTGTAGCAGATAGAGGTACAGCAACTGTTATAAGTGGGGTTTCAGGCTCAGGAAAGACAACGTTTTTGCACGCATTAAGTGGAATGTTGCCAGAAATTGATAGTGGTGATATAGTGATGGGAGATGTAGATTTATACAAAATTGCACCAGATAAAAGAGATGAATTTAGGTTGCATCATATGGGAATTATATTTCAAAACTTTAATTTATTTTCTTATATGAATGTGATGGATAATATTTTATTACCGTTTTATGCACAAGGCACTAAGCCTCAAAGTTCGGATATTAATAAGGCGTTAGATATGTTAAATTTGCTACAATTAACTCATATTAATCATCAAAAATCGATAGAATTATTATCTGGGGGTGAGCAACAAAGAGTGGCAATAATTAGAGCCTTGATTACTAATCCAGAAATAATTGTTTGTGATGAACCAACAGCAAATTTGGATCAAAGTAATAGCCATATTTTTTATGAGAATATTTCTAAGCTTGCAAGTTCTGAAAATATTGCAGTAATTATTGTATCTCATGACCCTATAGCACATCAATATTGTCATTTTTCTTGCAAAATGGTTGATGGAGAGTTAGAAATTTTATAAAAAATCATATTTAGACTATAGACGATTGTTTATAGTCTTTTTTTGATGGAAATTATAAACCAAAATATTCTTTCAAATTTCTTTAAGTTTGCTAAAAAAATTTTTCAATCTCTATATTATAATTAAAGAATAAAAATCGAGTATGTAAGCAATATTATATTTATGAGCTATTTTGGAGGTGGAGATTTTGAAAATTCTAATAGCTAATTTTGCATAACAAAGGAGAATTAACAGTGAATTTAAGTAGTATATTTATGATAGGTGTAGGGTTGTCGGCAGATGCTTTTGCCGTATCAATTTGTAAGGGTTTGAGCATGAAAAAGATGTATATTAAAGATGCATTAATAATCGCTATATATTTTGGAGTATTTCAGGCTTTGATGCCACTGATAGGATTTGTTTTGGGTACACAGTTTAGTAATTTTGTAAATAATATTGGACACTGGTTAGCATTTGCTATTTTAACATATATAGGGCTGAATTTAATTAAGTCAGGAAATAGTAAAGAAGAAGATGATGGTTTAGATATGGATTTGAGTATAAAAGTAATGGTTTCTCTTGCCATAGCCACAAGTATTGATGCTTTAGCTGTGGGAGTTACATTTGCGTTTTTGCAAGTAGAAATTTTGTTAGCCATTTTGATAATTGGTCTAACTACTTTTATAATTTGCCTCTTTGGTGTAAAAGTAGGAAATATATTTGGAATAAAGTATAAATCCAAAGCCGAAATATTGGGTGGGATTATATTAATTTTAATTGGGACTAGCATTTTGATAACTTAAATCTTAAAATTTTCTTTCAATTTATTCTACAAATTCTAAAGAGATTTTTGTTTTTTGTATGTATAGTGTACTTATAGAATATAAATAAAATAATTATTTTCATAAGGAGCAGTTTAGAGCAAAGTGAAATTCAATCTAAGTTATACGATTTGACTTTTTGTCTGTAATAAGCTATAATAGTTTAGATGAAAACGAAATTCAATCTAAGTTATACGCTTGGTCATCATTTATAGAAATTTTATTTGGTGTATTAGTGCTAATAGCTTATATTGTAGGAGGAATTGGAGGATTATTTTGTGTAGATTTTCAATCATTATTTACAAATGTAGAATATTTTAATCTAGTTGATGCCTTGTTAATAATTATTGCAATAATTTTATTATTTGTAGAAAGAAAATATTTATACGTTTCAAAATTAGACAATAAACATTTGGAAAATATTAAAGTTACCTAGTCGTATTAATTTATAGGAGAGTGAAATTTTTATATGAGTTCAGAAGTTGGTATACAACTATTTATTTTGGCTTTATTAATTGGAGGTTCAGCATTTTTTTCAATGTCTGAAACAGCACTTATGGCAATAACAAAAATAGATGTTATGCAATTAATTTCCCAAGATGTTAAAGGTGCAAAATTATTAGAAAAGTTAATTGAAGATCCTTCAAAGTTATTGGGTTCGATTTTAGTTGGTAATAACTTAATAAATATCGGGGCATCGTCTTTGGCGACAGTGGTTGCAACTGATATTTTTGGAAGTGCAGGGGTTGGGATTGCTACAGGGCTTATGACCTTATTTGTACTTATTTTTGGAGAACTTACACCAAAATCAATCGCTACAAAACACCCACAAAAGGTAGCACTTTTTGTATCAAAGCCAATATATTTGGTAGTAGTTATCGTTTCTCCTATCGTAAAAGTGCTTATGGGAATTGCCAATGTAATTATTAGAATGTTGGGTGGAGAGCCTGATGGCAACCAAGCTTTTATTACTGCTGATAAATTAAAGACTATAGTAAAAGTTAGTCATGAAGAAGGTGTCCTTGAAAAAGAAGAAAAAGAGATGATTTATAACGTATTTAGTTTTGGTGACTCCTACACAAAAGATGTTATGATACCAAGAACTGATATTGTTTCTGTTGATATAAATGCTACATATACAGAGGTTATCGAGCTTTTTAAGGAGCATCAATTTTCAAGAATGCCAGTTTATCAAGGTTTGCAAGATAATATAGTTGGAATGCTGTACATTAAAGATATACTTATGAATTTTATAGATGTGAATACATTTGAAATATCCTCTATGATTAGAGAAGCTCATTTTGTACATGAATATAGCCAAATTGATAAATTATTTCAGGAGCTAAAACTTAAAAAAATTGGAATGGCGTTTGTATTAGATGAATATGGTGGGCTTGTTGGATTGATTACCCTAGAAGATTTGGTTGAGGAAATTGTTGGGGACATTGATGATGAGTATGATACACAAGGTGAAGATTTTATCAAATTAAATGAATATCAATATTTAATTGAGGGGACGTATAAAATTGATGATGTAAATGATAATTTGAATTTAGAAATTGTTTCACAAGAATTTGATTCAATCGGTGGATATATTATTGGCCTATTAGATAGATTTCCAAAAGAGGGAGAAATTATTACTGATGAAAAGTTGACGTTTGTAGTTGAAGATGTTCAAAATAACCGAATAAATAAGTTGCGTCTGACAATTCATGAAGAATTTTGTGCAACTGCAAATTAAGATTAAACCACTACGATTTTGCTATTTAAATTGTGGTGGTTTTTATTTGTTATTTAATAAGAAGAAACTCATACAAAAAATTAAGAAAAAGTGTATATAATTGAAATTTGTTGGAGATACTCAAATATACGAATTGGTACACACCCCTTGGATATATACTATAAACTGTGATATATTAATTAATGAACTATAACAAATATGCAATATAAATTAAGGAGGATTTTTTAATATGGCAAAAAAAATTATTACGGTAGATGGAAATACAGCAGCAGCTCATGTAGCTTATGCATATACAGATGTTGCTGCAATCTACCCAATTACACCATCTACTAATATGTCAGAAGCAGTTGATGAGTGGGCAGCTTATGGACGTAAAAATATTTTTGGGCAAACAGTAAACGTTGTTGAGATGCAATCAGAAGCAGGAGCAGCAGGTGCATTTCATGGTTCATTACAAGCTGGGGCATTAACTACAACATTTACAGCATCTCAAGGGCTATTACTTATGATACCAAATATGTATAAAGTTGCTGGTGAATTACTTCCTGGGGTGTTTCATGTTAGTGCAAGAGCGTTGGCAGCACAGGCTCTCTCTATTTTTGGTGACCATCAAGATGTTATGGCGACAAGACAAACAGGCTGTATATTATTAACTTCAGCATCAGTTCAAGAAGTTGCTGATTTATCAATAGTTGCACATTTATCAGCAATCAAAGGGAGTCTTCCTGTGGTACATTTCTTTGATGGATTTAGAACTTCTCATGAAATCCAAAAAGTTGAAGTTATGGAACTCGAGGACTATGCAAAATTAATAGATCAAGATGCACTAACTGCATTTAGAAATAAAGCATTATCTCCAGAAAGACCAGTAACTAGAGGTACAGCACAAAATCCTGATATCTATTTCCAAACTAGAGAAGCTTCTAATAAATATTATAATGCAATGGTCGGGCATATTGCGCATTATATGGAAGTAGTTAGCAACTTAACAGGTCGACAATATAATTTATTTAATTATTATGGTGATCCAGAAGCAACAAATATTATTGTAGCGATGGGGTCAGTAACGGAAACTATTGAAGAAACTATTGATTACTTAAATGAAAAAGGAGAAAAATTAGGGCTTGTAAAAGTTCATTTATATAGACCTTTTTCGGAAAAACACCTATTAGAAGCAATTCCAAAAACGGTTACAAAAATTTGTGTATTGGATAGAACAAAAGAACCAGGAGCATCTGGAGAACCGTTATATTTAGATGTGCGTAACGCATTTTATGAGGCAGATAGAACACCTACAATTATTGGGGGACGTTATGGACTTGGGTCAAAAGATATGACTCCAACATTAATCAAAGCTATTTTTGCAAATCTTGATAAAGATGAACCTATGAAAAACTTTACAGTAGGGATTAATGACGATGTAACTAACTTATCAATACCTGTTACGGAAGAATTAAAAATTGCACAACAAGGAACAATTAGATGTAAGTTTTGGGGGCTTGGGTCTGATGGGACAGTTGGAGCAAATAAACAAGCTATCAAAATTATTGGAGAACATACAAACAAATACGCACAAGCATATTTTGCTTATGATTCAAAAAAATCTGGGGGGATAACTGTTTCACATTTACGTTTTGGAGATAGACCAATTCGTTCAACATATTTAATTGATGAGGCAGATTATATTGCGTGCCACAACCAATCTTATGTTGATCAATATGATTTGGTGAAAGGTCTTAAAAAAGGTGGAACTTTTGTATTAAATTGTATTTGGAATGAGGAGCAATTAGAAGCACATTTACCAGCACCTCTAAAAAGATTTATAGCTAAAAATGATATTAACTTTTATCTAGTAAATGCTACAAAAATTGGGGAAGAAATCGGTCTTGGAAAAAGAATTAATATGATTATGCAAGCAGCATTTTTTAAATTAGCCGAAATTATTCCAGAAGAAGAAGCTGTTGGATATCTAAAAGCTTCTATTAAAAAGGCTTATGGCAATAAAGGTGAAAAAATTGTTGAGCAAAATTATTTAGCTGTAGATAAAGGAATGAACGCTTTGGTAAAAGTTGCAATTCCAGAAAATTGGGCAGATGCTAAAGATATCATTAAAGAAGATAATGACCCAGAATTTATTCAAAAAATTGTAAAACCTATGAATGCTCAAGAGGGTGATAGCCTTCCAATTAGTGCATTTAATGGTTATGAAGATGGAACTTTCCCTTCTGGTACGTCTGCTTATGAAAAACGTGGAATTGGAATTCATGTACCACAATGGAATAAGGAAACTTGTATTCAATGTAACCAATGTTCTTATATTTGCCCTCACGCTTGTATTAGACCAGTTTTATTAACTGATGAAGAAGCGGCAAAAGCACCATCAACTTTTGAGACGGTTAAAGCAAAAGGAAAAGGGCTTGATGGTCTGCAATATAGAATTCAAGTTAGCCCACTTGATTGTACTGGGTGCGAAAACTGTGTTAAAGTGTGTCCTTCAAAAGTGAAATCTCTACAAATGGAGCAATTGGGAACTCAAGTTGATGAAGAAATTCCAAACTGGAACTTTAGCATCTCTAAAGAAGTTTCATATAAAGGGGATAGAGTCGCTGGAACTACTGTAAAAGATAGTCAGTTTAAAACTCCACTTATTGAATTTTCAGGAGCTTGTGCAGGGTGTGGAGAAACTCCATATATCAAACTTGTAACTCAACTTTTTGGAGAAAGAATGATTATTGCAAATGCTACAGGTTGTTCATCAATTTGGGGAGCATCAGCACCAGCCACTCCATATACAACCAACCACGAAGGGAAAGGGCCAGCTTGGGCAAATTCACTATTTGAAGATAATGCCGAATATGGATTTGGAATGATGCTTGCTCACAACCAGCTTAGAAAAAACATCGAAAATAATATGAAAGAGTTGTTAAAATTAGATATTTCAGCAGATGCTAAAGAGGTATTTACTAATTGGATTGAGAGCAAAAATGATAGTCAAGGTTCAATTGTAGCTACTAACTCTGTTCGTGAAATCTTAAAAAAGACTACGTTTGATGAAGAAGCTTCTAAATTTGTAGATGAAATTAAAGAAAGAAATGACCACCTTGTAAAGCGTTCTCAATGGATTTTAGGAGGAGATGGCTGGGCATATGATATTGGGTATGGAGGTCTTGACCACGTTTTAGCATCAGGAGAAAATGTTAATGTTTTGGTATTTGATACAGAAATTTACTCAAATACTGGAGGTCAGGCATCAAAATCTACTCCAACTGCTGCCATTGCCAAATTTACGGCTAGTGGAAAACGTGCTAAGAAAAAAGATTTAGGAATGATGGCTATAGCATATGGGAATGTTTATGTATCTCAAGTTGCGATTGGTGCAGATAAAAACCAATTAATGAAGGCTGTTTTGGAAGCTGAAAAATATGAAGGACCATCATTAATTATAGCGTATGCAACTTGTATTAGTCATGGGCTAAAAAAAGGAATGAGTCACTCAATGGACAATATGGCTGACGCTGTAAAGGCTGGGTACTGGCATCTTTATAGATATAACCCAAGCTTAAAACTAGAAGGGAAAAACCCATTCTCATTAGACTCTAAAGAACCAAAAGGCGATTTTAGAGAGTATATTATGGGGCAAGTTCGTTATTCTTCTTTAGCAAAATTATTCCCAAATGAAAGTGAACACCTGTTTAATCTTCTTGAGGAAAATTCTAAAGAAAGATATGAAAGTTACAAGCGTTTAGCTGAACAAGAGTAAAAATTATATGCTAGCTTCTTTATTTTAGAAGCTAGTTTTTTATATCAAAATTTTATTTTTTGCACAAAAAAAGGCACATTATGTGCCAATAATTAATTTAAAGATGTAGCAAATTGTTTGATTTGGTCTGCACTATCAGACACATCACCATCAATTTTTAAAGGTTCAACTTTCTCAACTCCACCACATTCTTTAGCTTTTTCCGAAATAAGAGTTACAGCTTCGCAAAAAGTATCTTCATATCCATCTTTATCTCCACAACCAAAAACAGCAAATTCTTTTCCATCAAAAAGTTCAGAACTCATATCTTCATAAAATGGGATAAAGTCATCTTGAATTTCTCCCCAACCCCAAGTTGAAGCTCCAAGTATTACTAAATCAGCACCTGTAACATCTTCATTTTTTACTTTGCAAACGTCAATAACTGAAATTTCTGCATCTGTTAAGTGTGATTTGATAATTCCTGCTGCTTCTTCTGTGTTTCCTGTTGTGCTTCCAAAAATAATTGATACTTTTTTCATTATACTCCTCCTAGGCACTCATAGTTGTGCAGTTTAAAATAAATTTAATTTGGTTTTTCACATCTAAAATTTTATAGTAAAGCTTTTCTGACTCGGTTGTATCTCCGTACATATTCCAACCAAGCGTTTTTACATAAGGGCTATCTTCAATTCCCATATAAGCCAAGACATCTTTCATAGTGTAACCTATAAAAAATCCTATTTCATGAGGAAAAGTTTTGCTACTATTTATATTTTCGATTAAAGTATTAATGTAACTTTCCAAATAATAGTGTTCTGGATAAGATAACTCCCTTAAATAATTTATACGATTGTCAGACAATAATAATTCATTTAAAGTTTGTGGATTATACATAATAATTTGTACATTTGAGCCAACTGGTCTTACAAAACGAATTTCAATAGGCAAATTAAGCCCTGATAAAATTGCATAGGTAGAGCTATCAACGTTAAGAATTTCAAGGCTTTTAACTCCACTGATTATCGTTCCAGCTTTTTCACAAATTAGATTATTATTTGGAAAATATTTCATTAAATTTTTAATTTCAGATGCTAACATAGTAGCGACCCCCCTTATGTAAATAACTGTAAGCTTGATAACTATTATCATTATATTTAGATTATAGCTATTTTGACAAACATTGTCAAGTGAATTTTAGAACTAAATTCAATTTTTTGTAGACTAGGAGCAATCCATTTTTACCTAGTAAAATCTTAGTAGGAAATGTAGTTTGGTTTTAGCTAATATAAATTAATTCCTGATAATGTCACCATTAAAAGTTTATATAAATTACTCGCACCGTTACCTACGCATATATAAGGCTTTTTCTCAAACTGGACATCGAAATGGTGCGAGACTAAGGCTCACATAAAATTATGGAGTTTTCGCACCAAAAATACTTGCAAAAAATGTCGTTTGGAGTTATAATAAAATAAATATCAAAATTATTTGGATTATATTTTATGAAATATAGATATTCTACGTTTCTAACAACTATAATTTTTATATAATTTTGCACTCGTCTCCCCTCATGGAGGGGTGTGGATTGAAATATTTTTTTGTTTTTTTGTACGTCTAATATCTAACTCGTCTCCCCTCATGGAGGGGTGTGGATTGAAATAGACGGGGCATTAAAACTTGCCGTAAGCTTGCTTAGTCTCCCCTCATAGAGGGGTGTGGATTGAAATGCTCGACATCTCAAGTGAGAATATAGCCACTTTGTCTCCCCTCATGGAGGGGTGTGGATTGAAATGCAATGGGATTGCAAACAAATTTAACACTTTGTGTCTCCCCTCATGGAGGGGTGTGGATTGAAATTTACATAATCTTCATTTGTTTTAAAAATAACGCGTCTCCCCTCATGGAGGGGTGTGGATTGAAATATGATAATTGCAAAAAAAAGAGAGTCGTTAAACTCTCCTAAAGTCTCTCCTCATGGAGGGGTATGGATTGAAATTATAATGACTCTCTAAAACAATATCCTGCTAAAAACCTAGCTTCTCCATGACCATTATCAGAAGCTTTCATAAGCCACTCTTTCGACTCTTTATAATTAATTGCAACACCTTCCCCTTCATATAAACATCTTCCTACTTCATATTGTGCGTTGGGGTTGCCAGCTTCAGCAGCTTGTTTGTAATAATCATATGCTTTTGTAAAATCTTTTTCTTGTGCGCATTGTTTGCCTAATTCGTAAATTTGTTCACTAGTCATCATTTTCCTCCAATAGTTTGTCTTGCATTAATATTAACAAAAGTTTGATATATTTTCAAGATATTTAATAAAATTAAAAGTATACTCCATATGTAAATTAGAGTATACTTTTAATTTTATGCTTCAATATTATCTTCTTCGGTAGCTTCATCTAAATGCGAAATTGCTTCAGAATATCCAGCATTCGCAGCTTTTGTAAGCCATTGCGTACCTAATTCAATATCTTGCTCAACACCATCACCATTTTTGTAAGCCAATCCAAGATTATATTGAGCTACAGGGAAACCAGAATTTGCTGATTTTTGGAATAATTCAAAGGCAGTTTTGAGGTTTTTCTCAACACCTTCACCATTTCTATATGCAACACCAAGATTTTTTTGAGCTACAGGAAAACCAGCCATAGCAGATTTTGTATACCATTCGACAGCTTTTTTAAAGTCTTGCTCAACACCTTCTCCGTTATGATAACAAACACCCATGTTATTTTGGGCAGAAATATCCCCTTGTTTAGCTGATTGTAAATAAAATTCAATAGCTTTTTCTAGGTTTTTCTCAACACCTTTTCCGTTGTGATAGCAATATCCTAAATTATTTTGAGCCACGGCATTTCCAGCTTCGGCAGCCTTAGTAAACCATTCCACAGCTTTTTCATAATTTTGCTCAACGCCTACCCCATCTTTGTAACAAATAGCTAAATTTTTCTGTGCTTTTACGTTTCCAGTTTCAGCAGATTGTTTGAATAATTCAGCAGCCTTTTTAAAGTCTTGCTCCACACCATCACCATGAGCATACGCTACCCCAAGGTTTTTTTGAGCCTTATCATCACCAGCTTCAGCAGCTTTTGTATACCATTCGACAGCTTTTGTTTGATTTTGTTCAACACCATTACCAACTGCAAAACACACACCTAAATTATATTGAGCTATAATATTTCCCTCTTGTGCAGCTTGTTTGTAATATTCATAAGCTGTTACGCAGTCGCCAGCATCAGTAGCCTTGTTCCCAAGTTGACATAATTCCTCTACATTTGTCATTAAAATTCTCCTTCATAAAATTACCATAATAATAAAATTAAAATTTATGTCAAATACTAATAATTGTTGTAAGTAATTATACTTTAAAAATTTATTTTTGTAAATATTTTGTTTGAAGAAAGGTTAAACTTCACAAAACTTTAAATTTATTTGCTAAAATTTTGTATAAAAATAAGCCCCAAAGAGCTTATAATTTAACTTCTGATGAGGTTTGAACCAATGAATTAAACATATCTAAAATATAAAGTGCCTGAGCATGTTCTTGGTTTGCAGCCTGTTCAAAAAATTCCATAGCTTTGGAGCGATTTTGTGAATTATTATTCATGTAGCATAATCCGAGATGATATTGAGCGTGTGGATAGTCATCGGTTGCCAAAATTTCTAGTTGGTTAAATGCCTCTTCATAATCAAATTCCAACGCTTTAATATACCATTCTATAGCGCTGTTTTCATCACAATCCGTTGCATAGCCATAATGATAACAGTTTCCAAGTGCTAAATAAGTTTGCGTAATTTCTTCATTGGCCAATCTTTTTAACCAATTAAAAGCATATCCAAAACCTTGTTCGGCAGAAAGAGCGTACCAGTGAACAGCTTGTTCGTAATCTTGCTCCACACCACGACCATTTTTGTAGCAGTATCCAAGATTATATTGAGCTTTAGCATTTCCAGCTTCAGCAGAAAGAGCGTACCAGTGAACAGCTTGTTTATCATCTTGTTCCACACCATGACCGTTTTTATAACAATTTCCAAGATTAATTTGGGCCTTAGAATTGCCTGCTTCAGCAGAAAGAGTGTACCATCGTACAGCTTCTTCAAAATCTTTTTCTACACCACGACCATTTTTGTAGCAGTATCCAAGGTTATACTGAGCCTTAGAATTACCAGCTTCAGCAGAAAGGCTATACCAGTGAACAGCTTGTTCGTTATCCTGCTCCACACCTTCCCCGTATTGATAGCAATATCCAAGGTTATTTTGGGCATCGGCATCACCCTGATCAGCAGAAAGCGAATACCAACGGGCAGCCTTTTTATTATCTTGTTTAACCCCTTGACCATTTTTATAGCAATTTCCAAGATTTAATTGAGCGAGTGCATTTCCTTGGATAGCGCTTATTTTATAGTAACCAAAAGCCTTGGCAAAATCCTCATTTTCAAAAGCTTGGATACCTAATTCATAAATTTCTTCAGCATTCATAATTAACCCTCCTTTTTATAACATTGTACTACACTTTATTTATGAAATGCAAATTATAATAAAATTAACCTATACTTTATCTATATACTGTAACTCATAAAGTGTTTGGCTAGATTTCATTTTAACATAAATTCCAGACATTACAACTCCTTTGAATACTGAAGTAATTGTAATTGCCCACCAAACCCCATCTATTCCTAACATTTCAGGACGTGAAAGAGCGTATGCTAAAGGTATTCTAAGTGCTGATAATACACTGTTTACGAGTGCTGGAATTTTGGTTTTACCAAGTCCATTAAACAATCCAGATATAGTAATTTCAACACACATAAAAATTTGGGAGTATCCTAAAATTACTAAATAATCAATTCCTTGACGTAAAGTTTCGGGTTCATCTGTAATAAATAAGCTAAATATTGGGCCACCGAAAAATATTAGCAAAATGCTTGCAAAAGTTCCTGTTAAAATTGCCAAACCTATACTAATTTTTACGCTTTCTTCAATTCTTTCGTATTTTAATGCGCCATAATTTTGACCAACAAACGCTCCTAGTGCTGTAGAAAGTCCTCCAGCAGTCATCCAAGATATGGCTTCAATTTGAGAACCTACCTTCTGAACAGCAATAGGAACTGGCCCCCATTCGGCAATAATTCTCCCAATTACCATAGAAATCATGGTAAATAATCCACTTTGAATAGCTACAGGAAAACCTATTTTCCCAACGATTTTTATTTCTTCCATTGGAGGAGCAACTAAAATTTTCATAGGAAAATAGGCTTGTTTCTTTTTAATATTTAGTATAATAAAACAAAGTGTTACTATAAATTGAGATGAAACCGTTGCAATTGCTGCACCAAGCACACCCATTGCAGGAAATCCAAGATAGCCAAATATTAACAATGGGTCTAATATAATATTGATGACCAAACCTATACTGTTCATTATAAATGGTGTTTTGCTTTCACCACTTCCATTAAAAATCGCTGTAAATACTGGATTTATAAAAGTAAAAACTAATCCTAGTCCAATAACTACTAAATAAGTTTGCGCCATATTAATAATATTTTCATCACCTAAATTAAAAAATGCTATTAATGGTTTATTAAAAAACACTAGCACTATTCCGTATAAAAATGCACATACTAAATTTATTTGTATTGCTCCTAATGCAAATTTACGAACTTTATCAAAATTTTTCTCTCCCATACTTTGAGCAACTTTAATTTCAGCACCTATTTTTGAAATCATAACAAATGCCATACCAAGCCATGGGAAAAATCCAGCAGTACCAACGGCTGCCACTTCATCGCTTCCAAGTCGTCCAATCCACATCATATCAATCATGCTATACGCTGTTTGAATAAAGGCCGTCCCCATAATTGGAAGTGCCAAAATTAATAGTTTGGATAGGATATTTCCTTGAGTTAAGTCTAATTTTTTTTCCATCTTTTTCTCCTTATTGTAAGTAATCTATAAATTATTGTACTATTAGTTTTGCAAAAAGAAAAGTAAATTTGGATTGACAGGAAAATTTAAGTATGGTAATATTGACACAATACATCATCTATAATATAATTTGGGTAATTTTTAGCATAAAAGAGGACAAAAAAGTACGATCATCACGATTTTTGAAAATAGGATTTTCGAGAATAAGTAATTTTTTGGATTTTAGCAATTATTTTTTAGCAAAAAAATAGACTATAAACGATTTGTTCATAGTCATTATTAATTATATTGCATGAGATAAATTGGTCATAGGTGGGGTATGTCCCAAAAAATTATGAGTTTCTTCTATTAAATTGTCATCATTAAGAGCGTATGCACAAATTAATGCTGAGTCAAAATCTTGAAGTGCAGTAAAAATTTTAAAGGCTTGTTTGTAATGGTGTTTAAAATATAAAATTGTCGCCATTTCTTCTGCATAAGTCAGACCTTCCCTACATTGTGAAGGGCTTGGACACTGTTTGAAGCAGTTGATGGCATTGGTATATTTGCCAGCTGATAAATAACAAATACCTGCTTCATATAATTTATTTATTTTGAGATAATATTTAGCTCCTTGAGCAGGGTCGCAAAAACTGTAAAAATATGCAGCTTTATTATAATTTTGATATTTTAATGAAAGTTTAGCTCCTTGTTCATAATATTTTTTTTCTTCAGCTAATTGCAATGCTGCAGAAATTCTTCCACATTTTTGATAT
This sequence comes from Epulopiscium sp. Nele67-Bin005, assembly GCA_002007365.1. GTDB lineage: Bacteria > Bacillota > Clostridia > Lachnospirales > Cellulosilyticaceae > Epulopiscium_D. The sequence continues at coordinate 64,329 of LNZR01000077.1, forward strand.
GAAATAAATAGTTGTTTGGGAGCGTTACAATTTTCAAAACATATTACTGCTTGCTCATAATTATTCAATTTTCCATAAAGTAAACCAGCCCAAAAATATAATTCATATTTAAAGAGTACATTAGCTTTGATGTCGTCTGTTAACTTAAAAAAATTGAATTTCTTAAATAGACAAGCACCAGCAAATTTTATATATTTTAACATATGAGAACCTCCTTTGAATTTTATGTAACTTATCAGTATATTACCATATATTACCAAGTATTACAAGAGAGGATAAAATAAAAATGGCATATTGGCAAAGTAGAGGACTAAGAGGTAGTGAACTTGAGTCCATAATTAATACCACAAATGAGCTTTATCGAACTAAAAATTTAGCACTAATTCACAAAATTCCTACTCCGATTACTCCTATAAAAATTGATAAAGAAAAAAGAGTAATTACTTTGGCTTATTTTGAACAAAAAAGCACAGTAGATTATATTGGAGTTGCACAAGAGATAGCTATTTGTTTTGATGCTAAAGAAACGAATGGTCAGTCATTACCTTTGGCAAATATTCACAAACATCAATTAGAATTTATGGCAGATTTTGTTAAGCAAGGTGGAGTTGCTTTTTTTATAATTCACTTCAAAAAACACGAAAGTTATTATTTGCTTCCTTATAATGTAGTCGTAAAATATTATGATGATGCACAAAAAGGAGGTCGAAAATCTATTCCACACAGTGAATTTTTGGAGTCGTATCCAATTTTTATTGAAGGAGGAGCATATTTAAATTATTTAAAGCCACTTCAAAATTATATTGATAGTTTGTAAACCAAAATCTTTGAATTGAGTACGTTCAAAAATAATAAAAAATTTTTATAAAATCTGTATATAATTTGAAAATGTTGTCCATACTCTCAATAAGTAAGAGTGAGGTGGAAAATATGAGAAGAATTTTAGGAATAATTTGTGTTGTGCTGGTTTTATTTACAGGTTGTAGTAGAGATGAAACGGAAATCCCACCTATGGAGGAGGTGACTCATCAAGAAATTGAATTTAAAGAGGTTCAGCTAGATTTTTATATTCAAGAAGAGATGGCACTTGCTCCTTATGAACCAATGAATGGGGTGTATTTGGGGGCATATGTTGAGCGAAATGCTGTTCTTGATAATGATATCAAAAAATTTGAGGAGCAAATTGGGCAAAAGCAAGCGTTTCGGGTATTTCAATATAATAGTGATGACCCTATTTCATCAAGTGATGTGCTTGAATGTATTGCAAATAAACAAGTTCCGTATATTAAGTATTTATTTGATGATACAAAAGGAATTAATGATGTTTACCATCTAATTGGAGATTTGAGTTCTGTGTATAGAACCCCGATGTTTATTGAGTTGTATCCAGTAACCTCAAGTATGACAAATCCTAAGACGTACAATAATCAATATCAGGAAGCGTATCAGTTAATTAAGCGATATTTATCAGAAAGTACAATTGTTTGGAGTATTGATCATACTAGGGTTGAAGATGTGTCAATTTATTATCCAGGTGATGAATATGTGGATTGGGTAGGGTTAAATATGTTTTTGCCAAGATTACGTAATGGAGAGATTGCGCAGGATAATTATTCGTCAATAATTGATATGTGGTATAAAACATTTCAATCTACAAAGCCTATGATGCTAACATCTTTGGGTGTATCCTACTTTTCTAGTGAAGATTATATTTATACAACATCTGAAGCTAAAGATAAATTAGAATATTTTTATAGTGAGTTACCAGAAAAATATCCTCGAATAAAAGGAATTCTCTACGTTGATGCTAATATGCAAGAGATGGGTGGCAAAGAAGATTATAGAATTTCGGTGGAAACAGCAATTACTTCGCATGTTAATATGTTGATGGAGAATGATATATTTTTGCATGAATTACAAACGCATTCAGATGATGTAGCTGACCAATATATTTATTATTCCATTCCAGCGTTAACTTATGGGGATAAATATTATATTGAAAGTATTTATGCGCAAGAAATTTTTGATCCACACTTATTAGTAAATGTACCTGTGTTTAGAGATTTAGAAGGAACGGTTTATTATCCAACTGACGAAATTACAAAATATATAAATGCATTCTATATTCCTTAGGAAAAGTATCATGCAATTCCTAAAAACTCCATATATTTATAAGATATAGGAGGGAGTGATGGCATGGATTTTATGCAGATAATTTTAGAAGAAAAAAATGCTAATAAAATAGAAAGTTTTAATGGAACTTTTCTTGATTATTTAAATATTGTATATCAAAATAAAGATATTGTACAACTTTCTCACGAAAAAATGTATAAGCTATTAATTCAAGGAGAAGTTGATATAATCAAAACTGAAGAAGATTTAAGGCTAAGACGTATTTATGGAAATTCTATCTTAAAGAAGTATCCTGTTTTTAAAGATAAATTTTTTGGGATAGATGATACTTTGATGAAATTAGTTCAGTATTTTTATACAGCATCTATGGGTGGGGAAGAAGCACGCCAAATTCTCTACCTTGTAGGTCCTGTAGGTGCTGGAAAATCGTCTTTGGTAGATGCTTTAAAAAGTTTATTAGAAACATCAGATGATATTTATTCACTAGAAGGTTGTCCGATGCAAGAAGAGCCGTTGCACCTTATTCCTTATAAAAGTCGTAAGCGTTTTGAAGAAATTTTGGGTGTACAAATTGAAGGGGAGCTTTGTCCTGTTTGTAGTTATAGATTGCAAAATGAGTTTAATGGAGATTATGAAAAATTTCCAGTTGAGCAAATTAAATTTTCTATAAAAGACAGAAAAGGGATAGGGGTTGTGCCTCCAGTAGATGCTAATAATCAAGATACTTCGGTATTAACTGGTTCAATTAACATTTCAAAAATGGACTTATACTCTGAAGATGACCCAAGAGTATTTTCTTTAAATGGAGCATTTAATGTTGCAAATAGAGGTATGATTGAGTTTATAGAAGTATTTAAAAATGATGCAGAATATTTATACACAATGATTACAGCTACTCAAGAAAAATTAATTCCATCTCCTGCAAAAGGCTCTATGATTTATTTTGATGGAATAATAATTGCGCATTCTAATGAAACTGAATGGACGAGGTTTAGAACTGACAGTACTAATGAAGCTATTTTGGATAGAATTGTAAGGATAGATGTGCCTTATTGTTTGGAGTTAGATGAGGAAGTTAAAATTTACAAAAAGCATCTTAGTAAATCAAAATTCAGGCAACATATTGCACCTCATACGTTGGAAATGGTAGGTATGTTTGCAATTTTAACTAGGCTATCACCTTCTACAAAAGTAGAACCTTTGACTAAACTCAAAATTTATAATGGTGAGGAAATTATAAATTATCACACAGAAACTAAAATTAATATTTATGAGCTTAAAGAAGAAGCACCTAGAGAAGGTATGAGTGGAATTTCTACACGATTTATTATGAAAGTTATTGATAATACGTTGGTTGAGGCATCATGTGATTGTATTTGGGCAGTACAAATTTTAGAAAAACTTATACAAGAATTAAAACAGTTGCCAATATCAAATGAAACTAAAAAATATTATTTGTCGATTATCCAAGATGTTGTAAAACAAGAATATAATAGGATATTAGAAGAGGAAATTACAAAATCTTTTGTGTATAGTTTTAGAGAACAAGCTGAAACTTTATTCAATAATTATTTGGATCATGCAGAAGCTTACACCAACAAAACTACAATTAAAGACTTTAGTTCAAATTTAGAATTTAAAGCTGATGAAAAATTTTTACGTTCTATAGAAGAACAAATTGGGGTTAATGAAGGGGCTGCTCGTGGATTTAGGCAAGATGTAACATCTTATATGTTTGCATTAATTCGTTCTGGGCAATCTATTAGTTATAAATGTTATGAGCCATTGAAGGAAGCTATTGAAAAACGGCTGACTTCTTCAATTAAAGAGCTAACAAGGATAATAACTTCTAGCCATATTAGAAATAATGAACAAGGCGAAAAGTACAATGTTATGATTGAGCAAATGAAACAAAGTGGTTATTGTGAACATTGTTGTGATAAAGTTTTGAATTATGCAACGTATAACCTTTGGAAGGACTAGACTATGGCCACTTTCAAAAAATATGAAACAACAAACCATGATAGAGCGATTGAAGATAGACGACGACACAAAGAACTAATCGAGAAGAGTGTTAAAAATAATATTAGCCAAATAATTTCTGAAGAGAGTATCGTTGAGCAAGATGGCACACGTAAAATTAAAATTCCAATTCGTAGTTTGAATGAATATTACTTTAAATATGGCTCTCAAAATGTAGGAATTTTATGTGGAGATGGCTCTCAAGTAAAAGGTAAACATCTTGAAAAGACTATAGTAAATAGTATCGAAAATGGAATTGGGACTAGTAAATCAGAAGATATTTTTGAGATAGATATAACTATTGATGATGCTATAGATATTTTGTTTGATAACTTTAATTTGCCGTATTTTAATCATAAAAAATATGAAGAAATTAAGCTTGAGGAAGGTCTTAAACATCGGGGATTAAAACCAGCTGGAACAATGCGTCAGCTATCTAAAAAACATATGATGATTTCTAAAATTAAGCGCCAAAAATGTATGTCAAAAAGTGAGAGCCGAGTAACGTTTCATCGTAAAGATTTAGTTTATGTACGCACAAAGCCAAAGCAAAAACGACAATCTAACGCAGTTATTATTTGTATTATGGACAGTTCGGGGTCTATGGGATATACCAAAAAATATTTAGCTCGTAGTTTTTATTTCTTAATTTATCAATTTATAAAAATAAAATATGCTAACATAGAAATTATATTTATTTCGCATACTACTAGTGCTGAAGAGGTTAGTGAACAACAATTTTTTTATAGAGGAGAAAATGGTGGCACTTGCATTAGCAGTGGTTATGAGAAGGCTCTTGAAATTATTAACGAAAAATATAAGCACTGGAATATATACACTTTTCATTGTAGTGATGGGGATAATTGGACTGAAGATAATGAAAAAGCAATTTTGTTAGCTAAGCAACTTTGCAACAAAAGCAATTTATTTAGTTATACAGAAATAAAAGGTATGAATAAATATCAAAATATCGCCAATCAATATATAAATCAACTTGAGAGTAATAATTTTGTTATTACAAAAATTGATAAAAAAGAAGATGTTTGGGAAGCATTTGCTAAAATACTTCAAGTTGAAAATTATATAGAAGGTGGTGGGAATTAAATGTATACTGTTGATGAATTATTTACTTATAGCGAACAAATTGAAGAACTTACTCAAAATCTAGGGTTTAATTGTTATCCTCAACATTTTGAATTAGTTGATTACGAAGATATGATTTGTTATGCCACATATTCAGGAATGCCTTCTCATTATCCCCATTGGAGTTTGGGTAAAATTTACGAAAAGTTAAAAACTTTATATAATTATAATTTAAGTGGTATACCGTATGAGATGGTTATAAATAGCAATCCTTGTATTGCGTATTTGATAAAAGATAATTCGCTAACTATGCAAATATTGACAATGGCTCATGTTTATGGACATAATGATTTTTTTGCAAATAATCAATATTTCACTCAAAATACTGATGCAAGTTTGAGTATTTCTATGTTTAAAAATCATACTAAACGAATTCGGAGCTATATTTATGCACCGAGTATTGGATATGAAAAAGTTGAAAAATTTTTAGATGCTGTTCATTCTATAAAATATCAATGTACATTAAATCAATCTGAAAAGGATTTGCCAATATTTTTGAGAAATTGGGCAAATTTAGAGGAATGGCAAAAAGATATTTTAGATATAGTAATTAAGCAAAATGTTTATTTTTTACCTCAAATTGAAACCAAAATTATTAATGAGGGCTGGGCTAGCTTTTGGCATTACTACATTTTAAATAATTTAAATTTGACGATGGATAAAATGTTTGAGTTTTTTAAAATTCATAATAACATTGTACGACCAACAATTAATTTAAATCCATACTTTTTAGGATACAAAATTTGGAGAGATGTGTATATAAATTGTGATGGAAATATTGAGCAGATGTTGGCAATTAGAGAAATACATAAAGATAGTTCTTTTATTAGAAATTATCTTAGTTATGAAGTTTGTGATAGTGCTAATTTATATTCTTACAAAAATCAAGACAGAAATTATGTTATTGGAGATGTGTCTAATAAAAATAATTGGCAAATAATTAGAGAACAATTAGCAAATAATGTTGGAATTAATGCTGTTCCTCATATTGAAGTTATAGACTTTACTAAAGATACTTTAAATTTATATCATGCTTGGGATAATAAAGAACTAGATTTATTGTACACTACTGAAACTTTGAAGCACATTCAAACTATTTGGGGTGGAAAAATTACATTAAAAACTCAGTTTTCTGGTATAAAAAGAAAAATTGTTTGCGATAGCGATAAAAAAGTATTTATTCAGAACGAGGAGTACTCATAACGGGTATCTCCTTTTATTATTTTTGCATTAACTATAGAATTAATATGGCAGATAGAGTATAATAATGGAAAATTAACAAATATGGAGGCTAAAATGAGCGAAAGAAAAGTAGTAACAGTTACAACAGCTGAGGCAAAAAGACAAAATGATATAATGCTGGAGCTTGCACAACATTTACAAGATAAGGAGCTAAAATATTGGCTACAAACTTTTGGTTGTCAAATGAATGCCCACGATTCTGAAAAAATCGAAGGTATGTTAAAAAAGATGGGCTATGTAAAAGCTAATAGTGAAAATGAAGCAGATTTTATTTTGTATAATACTTGCTGTGTGCGAGAAAATGCAGAACTAAAAATTTTTGGGAAACTTGGCCATTTAAAATCGAGGAAACGAAAAAATCCGAATTTGATGATTGCACTTTGTGGCTGTATGATGCAACAAGATATTGTTTTAGATACACTAAAGAAAAAATATAATTTTGTGGATATGATTTTTGGGACATACAATATTTATAAATTACCAGAATTATTACAAACACGTTTTGAAACTCAAGAAAATGTTATTGATATTTGGGAGAAGCATGAGCATATTGTAGAGGATTTGCCAAGTATTCGTAAGCATAATTTTAAATCATGCGTTAATATTATGTACGGGTGCAATAACTTCTGCACATACTGCATAGTACCTTATGTTAGAGGGCGTGAACGTAGTCGAGAATTAAATGATATCCTTGATGATATTAAAAAATTAGTTAATGATGGAGTAGTGGAAATCATGCTCCTTGGTCAAAATGTAAATTCTTATGGAAAAACTTTAACTCCACCATTAAATTTTGCAAATCTACTTGAACACGTGGCTCAAATTGAAGGGCTGAAGAGAGTTAGATTTATGACTTCTCACCCCAAAGATTTGAGTGATGAATTAATTGAAGTAATGGCAAAATATCCAACTATTTGCGACAATTTACATCTTCCATTTCAATCAGGAAGTAGCAAAGTTTTAAAAACTATGAACAGGGGATATACTAAAGAAGATTATTTAGAACTAGTGTCTAAAATTAAACTTGCAATCCCTCATATTACGTTAACTTCGGATATTATCGTAGGATTTCCAGATGAAACCGAAGAAGATTTTGAACACACATTAGACGTTGTAAAAGAAGTCGAGTTTATTAGTGCGTTCACATTTATTTATTCAAAACGTACTGGAACACCTGCTGCCACAATGAATGGACAAGTTGATGAAACCGTTGTAAAGGATAGATTTAACCGATTAATTGCTACACTCGATCCAATTTCAGCTCGTATTATGAATAGCCAAATTGGTAAAACTGAAACAATTTTAGTTGAAGAAATTAGCAAAAATGGTAACAATATTTATAGTGGACGAACTGATGCAGGAATTTTAGTTCATGTTGAACTTCCAGAAAATAAAATAGGACAATTCGTTGATGTAAAAATTACAAGTGCTAAAACGCATTATTTAAATGGTGAATTAATTTAAGGAATGGTGAAAAGATGGCTTTAACTGCAATGATGACGCAATATTTAGAAATAAAAGAACGTTATAAAAATGAAATTGTAATGTTTAGACTAGGTGATTTTTACGAAATGTTTGTGCGTCTGTAAAGGTATAATAATAAATGGGTGGATTGCAACACCCCAAAGGTCAACACAACTACCTTTGTTACTAATGACCTTATCCCAAAGCGAAAGTGGAGGGGGAGTGTAGCATGGTCATAAAGCTATAAGTTGACTAGTGGCAAAGTTAATACTAAATAGCAAAGTAATATTTATAAATAAGGATAAATGCTAAACTGCGTGAAGGATAAACTATGGCGAGTTATCGTACTCCTTGCCGAAAGCCATTGATACGGCAAGTGTTTTTGGTTAATAGTATAAAAACATTATTATTAACTTGTGTTCAAAAACAGCTTTGTGTATAAGTTGAAAGTCCTATCCGAAATTATAAGCAATGTTAATATTATACTAAACAGAGATTGCCTAAGTCACTGTTGTGATATGGTAACGGAATTCTCGTAGTAGTCTGAGTTTGGGAAAGCCAAATACATGGCGAAGGGGAATAGTTTATCAGTCAAATACGAAATAGGAAGGTGCGTGAGGCACTATGAGAAGTCCCAAATTAGTATTGGACAGTTTAACCAAGATGTCATTAAAACCAAATTATCAATTTGAAAGATTATATCGCAATTTTTATAATGAACAATTTTATAATAATTGCGATGTTGAAAATTTAATTAATTTAATTAAAACAGAAAAGTACCAGCCTCAAAAACTTGTTTCTAATTCCAAAAACATACAGGAGCAAGATAATTTAGTAGTAAATATTTTGGTGCAAATTTTGGAGGCAATTTATAAAAATAAATTTATAAATCAGAACTCCAATCCTCATATAGCTTTATTAAAGTGTGAAGGTGTTCAAAATATAAATTATTTTATTAATGCTGAAGTGTTAAATTTTAACGTTGATACACTAATGAAAATTTTAGGGTACACTATTAACGATAAAAAATTTTTAAATTTAATCAGAAAATTTTTGAAAGCAGGATATTTAGATTGTGTTGCATATGACAAAACTTATTCTGGAACTCCTATTCGAGGCAAATTGGGAAATTTATTAACTGAGATATATCTATTAGAGTATGATAAGTTTATTATGAGCAACAAAAATATATTTTATGTAAGATATAAAAATAAATTGTTAATAGGTTGTCCTCATAATAAAATTGAAATTCCTTTTATAAAGGAAGAAACTCATAATTTTTACAAGGAAATTCAAATAATTTCTTCAACTTACAAAGAAACTTGGTTTTTGAATTATAAAATAAAAGTTATAGATGGGAAAACTAAATTGTTTATTCCACGCAAGATATGGGTAGATTTTTTGAAAAAATATGGTGCATTGAATATAGAAAATACTAAGTGGATTTCATATCATCGACCTTATTTAAAGGACGCTTCTGATTTGGAGATTTTCACTCAATATAATAAGGAAATTACTAAGTTATATACTTATTATAGGTTGGCATATAACGTTTCTGTTTTAAATAAATTTAATTATATTATGAAATATAGTTGTGCAAAAACTTTGGCTAACAAATATAAATCTTCTGTTAGAAAAATATTAACTAAATATAGCGTGGAAGGAAATTTTGCGCTTATAACTGAAGATGGAGTTTATTATTTTTATAACCAAGGATTTAAAACTAACTTAAAAATTGACTATAAGTATAATGATAGATTGTGTTAAAGATAAATGGTGAGCCGTATACGCTGAGAGGTGTACGTACGGTTCTGGAGGAGAGTGCAAAAGTGCTTATCCTACTTTGATGATGCCCTAGTTGTGACAAAAGAATTAGAAATAGCCTTGACAGGTAGAGAATGTGGACTTCCTGAGAAAGCCCCAATGTGTGGAGTGCCACACCATTCGGCAGAAAATTATATTGCAAGGTTAATTGAGAAAGGTTACAAAGTAGCAATTTGTGAGCAGATAGAAGAAGCTAGTAAGGCTAAAGGGCTTGTAAAACGTGATGTTGTAAGGGTTATAACTCCAGGAACAACTTTGGACAGCAATACATTACAAGCAGAAAAAAATAATTATATTGCAGTAGTAGTATATGTTCAGGAGCAATACGGATTTAGTTTTTGTGATGTGAGTACAGGTGAATGGAGTGCTACAAGATTTGAAAAAAAGGCAAGTTTCAAAAAGGCTATAGATGAAATTACAAAATTTATGCCTGTAGAATGCTTGATTAGTGACAACTTAAAGTCAAGTGAGATTGCTAAATTTTTAAAAACGCAATGTCAATGTCTAGTAGAAATAATTCCAAATAATATTTTAGACAGTAGTTTTAGTGAGTCATTACTCAAAAATCATTTTAATTTGTTGGGCATTGATGGAATTGGGTTGCAAGTTGGAAAAAGTGATACTCTTGCAGTTTCAACTCTTCTAAATTATTTAAAGGAAACTCAAAAAAATACCTTATCTCATCTACAAAAAATTGAAATTTACAACACTGAAGCATATATGGTTCTTGATAATGCAACTCGAAGAAATTTGGAAATTTGTGAAACTTTGCGAGAAAAAAAGCGTAAAGGCTCATTGTTGTGGATTTTAGATGAAACAAAAACAGCTATGGGGGCTAGATATTTAAAAAAATGTATCGACCAGCCATTAGTAAATTTAGATGAAATTAATGAAAGATTAGATGCTATTGAAGAATTAGTTAGAAATATATTTTTGCAGGATGATTTAAAAGAGGCTCTCAAAAAGATTTATGATATTGAGCGTTTAGTAAGTAAAATTGCCCATGGCTCTTGTAATGCCAAGGAATTGACGACTTTAAAATTTTCAATTGCAAAGCTACCTGATATTTATGGGATATTAAAAAATTTAAATGCTAATATATTTAAATTAATGTATAGTAATTGGGATACAATGGAAGATGTCTATACTTTGATTGATGATGCAATTTTGGAGGATACTCCACTTTCTGTACGAGAGGGAGGCCTAATTAAAATTGGTTATAATGAGGAAATTGATCGTTTAAAGCAAATTAAAGAAAAAGGAGCTTCTTGGCTACGTGATATTGAGGCAAAAGAGCGTCAAAAAACTGGTATCAAAAATCTTAAAATTAAGTACAATAAAGTTTTTGGATATTTTTTGGAAGTTACACACACTAATGCTCACCTTGTTCCTGAATATTTTATAAGAAAGCAAACTTTAGCTTCTTGTGAAAGATATATTACTGAAGAATTAAAAACTATAGAAGAAGATATTTTAGGTGCTGATGAGAAACTAGTTCAGCTGGAATATCAAATTTTCTCCCAAATTAGGGAACATATTAAAGAACATTCAGAGCGATTATTAAATATTTCTCATAATATTGCAAAATTGGATATGTTATGTTCACTATCAAGTGTCGCAATTAAAAATCACTATGTCCGTCCAAAAGTTCATGATGGAGATACTATAGATATTAAAGAAGGCCGTCACCCAGTTATTGAAAATATGATGAATTCACACAATTTTATTGCAAATGACACATATTTAAATGAAACAACTGACCAACTTCTTCTTATTACAGGGCCCAACATGGCAGGAAAATCAACGGTTATGCGTCAAGTTGCACTGATAGTTTTGATGGCTCAAATTGGTTCTTTTGTACCAGCTAATTATGCAAATATTGGAATTGTTGATAGAATTTTTACACGAGTTGGAGCTTCTGATGATTTAGCTTCTGGACAAAGTACTTTTATGGTTGAGATGATGGAGGTTGCTAATATTTTGCATCATGCTACTTCAAAAAGTTTGCTTATTTTAGATGAAATTGGACGTGGGACGAGTACTATAGATGGATTAAGTATAGCTTGGTCTATAATTGAGCATTTGGTTAATAATATTAAAGCGAAAACTATGTTTGCAACCCACTATCATGAATTAACTATGTTATCAGAACAATTTTTATCAATTAAAAATTATTGTGTGTCAGTTAAAGAAGTGGGTGAAGATATAATTTTCCTTCATAAAATTGTGAGTGGAAACGGAGATAAAAGTTATGGTATACAGGTAGCTAAACTTGCAGGAGTGCCTATAACAATTTTGCACCGAGCTAAAGAAATTATGGTGGAAGTTGCTGAAAAAACGCCTCAAACTACTTTTGTAGAGCCAAAACAAATTGTGGAAGAAATTCACCCAGCCATTGAAAAACTTGAAGATTTAAATGTTATGGAGCTAACTCCGATGCAAGCTTTGGAGGTGCTTGATAAACTACAAAAATTGGTGAGAGGTTAAACTATGTCGGAAATTAAAATACTAGATGATTATACAATTAACAAAATAGCTGCAGGGGAAGTGGTCGAAAGACCAGCCTCTGTTGTTAAAGAACTTGTGGAAAATAGCATTGATGCAGGGGCTAGTACAATAGCTATTGATATAAAAAATGGAGGAGTTGACCTAATTCGTATTACAGATAACGGAAAAGGTATTCCAAAAAATCAGATGGAAATAGCGTTTGAGAGGCATGCCACAAGTAAAATTCAAAAAATTGAGGATTTACAACAAACGATTTCGCTAGGATTTAGAGGTGAGGCGTTATCCAGCATTTCTTCAGTTTCTCAAGTTGAATTAATTAGCAAACAGGCAAACGCCATTACTGGAAAAAGGGTAGTTTTGGAGGGTGGCAAAATTAAAACTAGTGAAGAAATCGCTTGTCCAGAAGGAACTACATTTATAATGAGGAATTTATTTTTTAATGTTCCTGCCAGAAAGTCGTTTCTAAAAACTACAACTACTGAAAAAAATCGAATTTCAGATTATTTATATCAATTAGCTTTGGCAAACCCTCAAATTTCTTTTAAATATTTTTATGATGGCAAATTAATTTTTCAAACTCAAGGAAATTCGCCTCTTAAAAATGTGCTATTTGAACTATACGGAAAAGATATCGCAAAGCAAACTATAGAGGTACAATTTGAACAAGAAAATATGAAAGTTGTAGGTCTAATTGGAAAGCCAATTATTTCTCGTGCTAATAGAACTCTTCAACATATATTTATAAATGGACGATGTATAAAAAGTAGCATAATCCAAAAAGCTATCGAAGAAGCGTTCAAAACTTATATTATGGTTGGAAAATATCCAGTTGCTATTTTGCATATTCAAATGGATATTAAAGATGTTGATGTAAATGTTCACCCAGCTAAATTAGAAGTACGGTTTAAAGATGAAGATAAAATTTATAGTCTAGTATATATTGCAGTACATGAGGCTTTAGTTTCAGAAAATATGGTTCGTTCAATAAATGATAATAAAAAGATAAAGCCACAACCCCCTAAAATTGAAAAAAATGAAGTGGATCAAATAAAAGTTCAATCTTTTTTTGCGCCAAAGGCTACCAATAATATGTTAAAATATGATACACTATTAGAGAAGCGAACATCTTCTACACAAAAACCTAAAATTTTTGATGAAGTAAGTTATGAAGTTCCATCAAATAATGAACCAATGGTTGCTGAGGCAGAAGTAACATTGGCTGAATTCGTTAATGAAGAAGTATTTGTTGAGGCAGATAAATTTTTGGATATTCATACACAAAATCAGATGGAAGATGTGCAGCTAAAAAATGATATTGTGGAGATTAGTAACAACGTTAAACATACTATGCAACAGGAAATCTCTAAACCTAAATATGGGCTAGACTACCGTATTATTGGGCAAATTTTCAAAACGTATTGGTTAATTGAACATCATAATAAAGTATATATTATGGATCAACATGCTGGTCATGAAAGAGTAATGTATGAAATATTTATGCAAAAATTTAATAGTGGTAATGTTCCCACTCAACAATTATTAGTGGCCCAAACTTTGCATCTTACTACAAAAGAAATGGATATGTTGCAACAAAATGAAGAGTTACTACAAAAGGTTGGATTTATGTTTGAATGCTTTGGCGAAACTGATATTTTAGTTCGTGAAGTACCGTTTATTTTTAATCGACCGATTACAATTAGTGAATTTAAACAACTAATAGAAAGTTTTGATCCAAAAAAGGTAAAAAGTATGCATGAAGAACATATTATTCAACTGGCGTGCAAACATTCAGTAAGAGGGAATGATAATATGAGTGAGCTTGAGTGCCGAAATCTTGTTGAAACTTTATTAACTTTGGAGAACCCATACACTTGCCCTCACGGAAGACCCACTCTTATTAGTTTAGAGCGTAAAGATATTGAGAAACTCTTTAATAGAATTTGATTAAAAGGAGGAAGTTGCTAAGTAGTTTAGCAATTATGAGAGTATGAAAATTGAGGTAAATACAAAAATCTTTGACCAGCTAGTAAATGAGCATCAACTTTTTGAAAAAACATATGCGCTTATGTGTGGATATCTAAAAGCTTGGTATAACGAAGTCCCAGAGGATTTTTTGGAAGAAATTGGTGTAGATTTTGATGCTATGTTAGATACTTACGATTTCCAAAATAGCTTAATTGCGTTAGGGTATAATTATGTTCAAGAAACTAATTATATTGTTTGTAGCATTCATATTCATGACGAAGAAACTCGTTATTGGGGTGAGTACAAAGCATTTTTTGATTATAATTTAGAATTTATAGAAGATATTTTAACAAAATAAATTGGTCTAAATCCAGAAAAAATCACCCCTTGGCGTATTTAAGGAGTGATTTTTTTTTGCTATAAAATTTTTTTGAAAAATGTGTTTAAAATATAATTTAGATGTCAATACTCTCATTAAGTTCTGATGTTGCAAAGAGTTCCTCCAAAATTTGCTGTGGTGACATAGTAGAGAAACCGTCTGGGTCAAGTAGTCCTCTTTCATCTAAATGCCAAGAAAATTTTCCTGTAACAGAAGAATTTCCAAGAGCTGTATAATTTGAATATGAAACCAAAATTGTACTATATCTGCTAGCCCATTCAGGATAATACGTTTTCATATAATAATCAGCTAATAAATATGCCTCACATTGTTTATTCGCACCAATTGCACTAAGCTGAACGCCTCCCCCAGCGTTTCCACTATGACTAGAAGATGGTGTTGAGTGCATAAATAAAATACTGCCATCATCGCATACCCCAAGAGAAATCCATACGTGACCTTGCATACTAAAAATATCTCCTGCCTTGAAATCGTGTGCATTAAAAGAACGAGTCCAAGTTCCATAGTCATAACCATCGCTTAATAAGCGCGCTTGATATGTTGAAGAAGTTACGTAATTCCAATCATGGTTAGTTTCGTTGGTTATATTATAAATTGCCCACCCAACATAGCCAGAACAATCAAGACCAGCATAATAATATTGGTTATATGCTCCAAATGGATAATAGCTACTAGCTTTTGCGTTGTCATTACGATAAGAATAAGATGCGTTTTGGTTATCAAAAAAATCTACCCAAGTTTGTGAAATGCCAATAGATGTAGCTTGTTTGCTTCCTCCAACATCTTGCCAATCCCAACCTCCACCATAAACATAAAGAGTTGTTCCAACTGGCATCATAGCTGTAGCTAAAAAGTTTTTAAGTGTACGTAAATTGGGAATTCCTTCAACTGGAGAAGTGTAAGGAATTGATTGTGTTGTGGCAAAAATCGTATTATTTTCATAGACTTTAACGAATTTTCCATCTTCAATATTTGTTGGTGTAACTGTTGAGCCACCAGCTTTGTTATTAATAGAAAAAATAGGAGTTTCTTCTATAGAATAGGTTGATGTGTAACCATCAATAACAAAAGTTCCGTCGTTAAGTGTGTGGATAGTCCCAAATTCCAAGGGTTCTTCTAGCATAACCCCTTGAATTTGTTCATCAATAACAGCTAATTTGTATACTTCACCCTCCATTAAATTATTTTGGATTAAGTAGTCATCTCTATTAGAAATAGTAAAAATCTGTTCATTGTTGTCAATGTTAAATCGGTGTTGAAAATTATCTTTATATGTAGAGGTTGCATAACCATAGTTAGATACTCCCAAATAAACTGCGTTATCATAGTATTGTACATGGTTTTCTTCACTAGTATTAAATAGTGAAACCATTAAAGTAAGTCCATAAAATAAGTGGTTCATAAATTTTCTCCTTAAGTTTAATTTTAAGCTTATGACAAAAGTTATATATATATATATATGAACTGTAATCTAATTATTTTTAATAATATCATTTATTTAAGGATTATTCAACATTAAACTTATATTGAAAAACATATAAATATATGCAATTTATCACAAATTTTGCCAATAGAACATATGGTATAGTATTGACATTTTCAATTACAGGAGGAGATAGTCTTGAATAAAATTTCTATTGCAATTATTGGTGGGGATTTAAGATTTGTTAGATTATGTGAAATTCTTGCAGACAAAAATTTTGATGTATGGGTGTACGCCCTCAATCATAAAGATATACCAGCAAATGTTAATGTAGCCCAAAGTTTAGAGGAAGTTTCAGGCTGTAATTATATAATTGGGCCTGTTCCATTTACTAGAGATAATAAAACTTTATTTACGCCACTTAGTGAAGAGCCAGTTTTTATTGATGAATTTGTTAAGAGTATGACTGATGCATATTTATGCTTATCAGCGTTAAAAGATGAAGTGATTATTTTATTAGAAAGAAATAACTTAAAATATATAGATTTGATGGAAATGAATGAAATAGCTATTGAAAATGCTGTTCCTACTGCAGAAGGAGCAATTCAATATGCGATGGAAAATAGTGAAATTACCTTAAATGATAGCCAAGTAATTGTGTTAGGGTTTGGACGTTGTGGAAAAATTTTGGCTCAAAAACTAAAAGGCCTTGGTGCAAATGTTGCTGTTGAAGCTAGAAAAACTACGGATTTAGCATATATTAAAGCGTATGATTATGAGCCAATTCCACTTAGAGAATTACAGCAAAATTTACACAGATTTGATTTTATATTTAATACTATTCCAATTCATATTTTAGATGAGAGTTGTATTAATGCTTGTAAAAAAGATACAATTTATATCGAACTTGCCTCAGCACCTGGTGGTATTGACTTAGAATGTTGCAAAAATAGTAACATAAAATATGTAAACGCTCCAAGTCTTCCTGGAAAAGTTGCCCCCAAAACTGCGGCTAAAATCTTATATCAAGGACTAGAAATTATCATGAAAAATCAGGGGGAATTATTATGAAAAATTTAGAAGGGTTAAAACTTGGAGTTGCGTTGTGTGGCTCATTTTGTACATTTAAAAAAGCAGTTGTAATGATTGAGAAGTTGGTGGAACTTGGCGTTGATGTATATCCGATGATGTCTTTTAATGCATACAATATTTCAACTAGATTTGGAGAAAAGGAGCATTTTATTAATGTAATTGAAGCTCTTACTGGTAAAAAAATTATTCATACAATTGTTGATGCAGAGCCAGTTGGGCCAAAACATATGGTTGATGCTATGTTAATTGCTCCTTGCACAGGAAACACATTATCAAAAATTGCACATTCTATGGTAGATACGCCTGTAACTCTTGCAGCAAAATCTTTACTTCGCAATGGAAAACCATTAATTATCGCAATTTCAACAAATGATGGATTAGGAATGAATTTGCAAAATATCGGTTCTGTAATTAGTAACCAAAGTATTTTCTTCGTTCCATTTGGGCAAGATGATGCAGTAAATAAACCTTACTCTTTAATTTCGGATTTAGCATTAGTTCCTGAAACTGTAAGTCTTGCACTTGAGTATAAACAACTACAACCGTTATTACTTACACAATAAAAATATTAGTCACTACTATAGGTAGTGGCTTTTAATAGCACCAAAAATAGACAAGTTCTCCAAAAAATTTTGCTTTGTGGCTTGATGAATTTTGGAACTTGTAATATAGTAGTAATAAATAAGATTTGGAGAAGCGCCTATGACTATAATCGAATTGATAAAAGAATTAAACAAAGATACCATTCATTTTACGTATACAACAAGCCCTGTAAAAGATGGCGAATACATGAAAGGGAGTGAATTTATTGGATTAATTTTTGGAAAAGAAATTTCGCTTTTGGATATTCAAAGAGATGTTGAAGAAACAGCATTTTTTCATGTTTATGATTGTTTGATACAAGGTTCAACTATAACATTTTTAATTGATTATCAAGGGTATGATAAACTTAGTGTGTCAAATGTTGAGGATATTACTATTATAGAAACTGATGATGTGAACAGATTTAGAGTTATGTTGAGAAAAGAGAGATACCAACAGCCAGTAATTTCTCTTGAGGAAAAAATATATTTAGATAAAGATGTAATTTTGTTATTAAAAAGAGAAGATGGAAGGTTGATTTATAGTGTGGATAACAACCGAAATATAAAAGAATTACCTATATATTTGAGTACTGCTCCGTTGGAAGAAAATATTACAGAAATTATAGATTTTATACTAGAAACGGAAAATATTAAATGCGAAACGTTAAGTTTTCATAAAAATTGTACAGAAGAAATAGGAACTCTAAGCCGAGAAATTTTGCTAGAACTTAAACTCCATCTGGCTAATAAGTTTGATAATCTAATTTTACATTTAACATATCATAGATAAAAGTATAAAACTTCAGCCAGAATATTATTTCTAACTGAAGTTTTATCTACGCATTTTTAGTTGATAAGTTATTTTTAAGTTTTACACCATTTGACACAATGTGAAGTAGTGTTGATAGTCCAACAAATATAATTAAAATTGCAATTCCAGCGCTTTCATTCATAGGAACTTCAATTTTTTGTGTTATTGAGATATAAATTGGATATAATAACATAGTGTAGGAGTATGCCAAAATGGCATGGATAATTTTTGCGAATAAATAAAGCCCTAATGATAAATCTGTATCCATTAAGATATGTGCTGTTTGGAAAAATACGCAAAATCCTCCAAATCCAATTATCGCTGATAGCCCACCAAGATAGGTAAGCTTTGTTAGAGCAATTGGTGCTATATAGGCTGTACCATTTGAAAACTCTAGGCTTCCAAGTAATAGGCTATCTAAAAATACAGGTTCGATATTTAATATTTGAGCAAATAAATTTATAAGCATATCAAAAAACACTAAATCTTTTACAATATATAAAATTACTGAAAAGAAAATAATGTATCCTCCTACATAGACTATAGTATCCATTCCAATTTGTACCGAGTGAGTTAGAGCTGATATAAAGGAAACTTGTTCAACTTTTCGGCTAGTTTGTGTAGTGTTATGTACTTCATCGGTTACATAAAACCTAGAAATTAGAAGTAGTGTAAATGCCGATATAAGATGAACGCCTGCCAAAAAATATCCTAGTTTTACATCACCAAGGAGCAACGTCCCGACTGTAGCAATAATAAATAATAATCCACAATTGTTTGAAAAACAAAGGGTTTTTTGGGCTTCTGTTTTACTAATGTAATTATCGCTAATTAATTGATTAGTTAATTTTGCTCCTGTTGGGTATCCTCCTAATGAACCCAGAAAAAATGTTAATAAACTGCTACCTGATACACCAAAGATTAATTTTGATATTTTGCCAATATATTTTTCGAGCTTAAAAACTACACCAAGTTGAAAAAGCATATTTGTTAAAATAATAAACGGTAGTAAAGACGGTAATAATTTATTAAACCAAAGGAGTAATCCTGCTGTTGCACCATCAATGCATACTTTAGGCTTAATTATAGTATAAATCATAATGCCAAAGATACCTAAAGTAGTAGAGATTTGATAAATAAATTTAGACATTTTAACCCCCAGCTGATAAATGTATTTCTAAATTATATGACAAGCCTCATTAAAAAATAACAGAAACTTATTTAGAATAGAATTAGTAAATCAGTAAAGGAGTTTTGTATGGTTTTTTCGAGTATGACCTTTTTATTTGTATTTTTGCCAGTAACATTATTTATATACTACACAATATGTTTTGTGTTACCCCTAAAAAATTTATTTTTACTAATAGCAAGTTTATTTTTTTATGCATGGG
>LNZR01000078.1 GCA_002007365.1 Epulopiscium sp. Nele67-Bin005
AAGGAAACACAGTAGCATTAAAAGATGTAGCTAACGCATTTGGATATGAAATTGGATTTGCAAATGGAGTAGTAACAGTGTATACAAACAACGGATTAGTACAATTTACAAACGGAAGCAACATTGCTAAAGTAAATGGACGTGAAATAGTAATGGATACAGTAATGTCAATCGAAAATGGAACAACATATGTATCAGCAAGATATATTGCATCAGTATTAGGACTTAGCGTATCAGTACAAAATGGTGTAGCAACATTCACTAACTAATCAATAATTTTCAAATCTTAGTAAAACCCTCCCTTAACTCAGAAGGTAGCCGACAAATTTCGGTTGCCTTCTCTTTTTTTGTAGAAAATTTGAGTTAAAAGGGTTGACATAAAGGATAAAAATTGATATACTTCTACTTGAAAAAAATGATAATACATTCTTATCCAGAGAAGTGGAGGGACACGGCCCTATGAAGCTCGGCAACCAGCATTTGCATGGTGCCAATTCCACAAGCAAAAGCTTGTAAGATGAGACGATATATTTAAAGTACATAAATATAAAAATACTCATCTTAATGGTGAGTTTTTTTATTGCTTGGAAATATTTAATCACACTATTTAAGAAGAAAAAGGAGAAAGATTATGAGACTTTTTACATCAGAATCAGTAACAGAAGGTCACCCAGATAAAATTGCTGACCAAATTTCAGATTCAGTATTAGATGCAATTTATGCACAAGACCCAATGGCAAGAGTTGCTTGTGAAACGGCAATTACTACAGGTTTAGTTTTGGTTATGGGGGAAATTACTACAAGTTGTTATGTTGATATCAACAAAATTGCACGTGAAACTATAAATGAAATCGGATATAACAATCCATCATACGGATTTGATGGTAACACTTGTGGTGTAATTGTTGCGCTAGATGAACAATCAGTTGACATTGCTATGGGAGTAGATAAGGCCCTAGAAGCTAGAAGTGGAGAAATGTCAGAAGAAGAAATTGAAGCTACAGGAGCTGGGGATCAAGGAATGATGTTTGGTTTTGCCTGTAATGAAACAGAAGAACTTATGCCAATGCCAATTTCTTTAGCACACAGATTATCAAAACGCCTAACTGAAGTTCGCAAAAATGGAATGCTTCCTTATTTAAGACCAGATGGAAAAGCTCAAGTTACTGTACAATATGATGATAATGGAGTTCCAACTCGTATTGATGCAATAGTTATTTCAACTCAACATGATGAAGAAGTAACTCAAGAGCAAATTCATGCTGATTTAAAAGAGCATGTTATTAACTTTGTAATTGATAAAAATTTAATTGACGAAAACACAAAATATTATATTAATCCAACAGGAAGATTTGTAATTGGTGGACCAGTTGGTGATGCAGGGCTTACAGGGCGTAAAATTATTGTTGATACTTATGGTGGATATGCAAGCCACGGTGGGGGAGCTTTCTCAGGAAAAGACCCAACAAAAGTAGACCGTTCAGGAGCATATGCAGCACGTTATGTAGCAAAAAATCTTGTGGCTAGTGGACTTGCTACTAAATGTGAAATTGAAATTGCTTATGCGATTGGAGTTGCAACACCAGTATCTGTTTTGGTAAATACATACGGGACAGGAGTTGTAAGCGATGTGGAGCTAGTGGAAATTGTAAATAAACATTTTGATTTAAGACCAGCAGGAATTATTAAAATGTTAGATTTAAGAAGACCAATTTACAAACAAACTGCGGCATATGGTCACTTTGGACGTAATGATATTGATGTTCCTTGGGAAAAAGTTGATAAAGTTGAAGCATTAAAACAAGAAATTAAATAATTTTTAGAGCCTATATCCTTGGTGGTATAGGTTTTTTTCTTGTGGAAATACTATTATAAAGGAGGGAATTTTATGCAAGTGATTACCATCAGTTTGGCAATAATAAGTTTTGTTATAAGCTTTAGACATTTTATGCAAAAAGGATTTTTAATAAATAATGTGTATATTTATGCTACCAAAGAAGATAGAGAAACCATGAATAAATCGCCATATTACAAACAGTCGGCTGTAAGTTTTTTGATAGTAGGAATAATATTTTTGATGTTAGGATTAAATATAAATATGTATATAATAAATTTAGTAACATTGTTTTTAATGGTATTTGCAATAGCGTCAGCAATTTATATTTCCAAAAAATATTTTCGCCAATAAAAAAGAAGGCTTATTGAGCCTTCTCTTATTTTAGTTCAAATTGACTAATTAATGATTGCAATTCTGTTGCTTGAATATTAAGTTGGTCACTTGCAGTAGCACTTTCTTTGCTGCTTATATTATTATTTTGAACTACTACAGAAATTTGTTCTATTCCTTGCACAACCCCTTTAATTGCAGTTGCTTGCTCCTCAGATTTATCCGAAATATCTCCAATTAAAGTAATGGCATCTCCAATTAAATCAGCAACTTTATCTAAAGAGTCAGCAGTTTCTATAACCAAAGTATTTCCCTCAGTAATAGAATTAATTGATAAATCAATAAGCCCAGCACTATCTTTTGCAGCATCAGCGCTTTTTTGTGCGAGTTCTCGAACTTGCTCGGCAACAACGGCAAAGCCTTTTCCAGCTTCCCCTGCACGAGCGGCCTCAATTGCAGCATTTAGAGCTAATAAATTTGTTTGAAACGCAATATCATCAATGCTATTTAAAATATTACTAATCTGATTATTATTCTTTGCAATATTATCCATAGACGTTACAACTTGTTTCATTTTTTCATTACTTGCTTTCATCTCATATCCAACATTTTGAGAAACAATGCTAGTTTTGTGAGCCTTATCTGAAGTTTCAAGAATTTTGCCAGAAATATTTTCAAAAGTAGATGATAATTCTTCAATTGTTGCCGATTGCTCGTTTGCACCCTGCGCTAGTAAAATAGCACTACTTGATAGGCTAGTTGAGGTATTATTTACTTCATTTGAAGCAAAATTAATTTTTCTAATTGTTCCACTAAGTTGAGATGTAATTTTATCGATTGACTCTTTAATATTTTTAAAAACGCCAACATATTCGGCTTTAGTTTCAACGTTAAAATTTCCATTTGCAATTTCTTGTAAAACGTAAGCTGTATCTTCAATTACGATATTTGTTTTGTGAGTTACTTCACGAATAGCATCAGACAAAACACCAAGCTCATCTTGAGAATTATAATTAATATTTACTCTAAAATCTCCTTGTGTCATTTGGAGAGCTGACTGTTCTAGTTCCCCTATAGGTGCAACAATTGCGTTTGACATTGTTTTATTAATGGTAGTTCCAGCAAAAATATTTAATATAAGTAGTATTGTTGATATTGTAATAGAAGCTTTTGCAGATGCGTTGATATCCACATTTATTTTATCAGCTTCCAAAACAGCATTATCATGTAAAATTTTTGTTAGCTCTTTAAGTCGGTAATAACTAACATTGTAAGTACTGTTTAAGTCAAATAGTATTGCATCTAGGGCATCAGTATCACCAGCTAAATCATAGGCGTTTATTATATCATATTCATCTTTTATAACCTCTACCAACTCAATAACTTCTGTAAGAATAGAATAATTATTTCCAAAAATACTAATTAAATAATTTAGTTGCTCATCGATATAGGTAAAGTAACTAGTGATACTTTCATAATAAGTAGCATGGTCCTCATGAATATATTGATATGCAATATTTTGATCAACATTAGTTAAATATTTATCTAGATAGAGCGTGGTTTTTGTAATAAAATATTCCTTGTCATAAAAATAGTTTGCATCATTTTTAACATCAATAAGTTGGGAGATAGTATATATATTACTACATACAGAAATTAAAATAATAATAGTAAATGAGCTAATGAGCTTTTTGTTGATAGTAAAATCTTTAAACATTTGTTTTTCTCCTTGTATAAATTTGTAAATATAGATTTGTTTTATTATATCACATTATGTATAAAAAATGTAGTAACGATATTTATATAATTTTGATATAAATTTTAAAATTGGAAAAGTTTTGTTAAATTATTGATAACTTAATTCTAATTTTGTTCATGATGTTAGCTTTGTTTTGTGTTTATTTATAATTAACGATATAATGTTATTTGCTATTAATCACACAACTAAGGGTTTTATCGTAGAACACTCGATTGTTATAAAAAATACGAAAAAACGACATAGAATGTTCACGATTTTGTAAAAATTTAATTGGTTTTTTATCGAAAAAAGTTATATGTTATATATAAATTTTACTTTAGGCAAAGAAATTTTGGTATATATGATAAAATTTTTTGTCTTTTTTGATTGTTTACAAAATTATGTAGTATAATAAATTCTATGTAGTATAATAGAGGAGAAACGAAAAATAAAGGAGAACCCAATGGAAACCATCAAGAGGACGCATTTTAAGGCAGAGTTTAAAGCTCCTTTGCCAAAAGTAAGTGTCATAACCATGTATAGAGTATTGTTAATTTGGCCAACTATTTTACTTATTGCTGGGCTAATGAGTACCCCTTTTTATGAGATATTAGAGGGTATGCATAAAATACGGCTTGCTAATGATATTTTATTAACAGATTATTTTGAGATAGGAGGGGTAGGAGCAACTTTTATAAATGCGGCAATACTTGCATATGCAAATATATTTTTGATATTTAGATTAAAGATGAAGCCAAATGGAATTATTGTTGCATCAATATTTTTGATTTCGGGATTTGCGTTTATGGGTAAAAACGTTATGAATATTTGGCCATTTTATTTAGGTGGTTTAGCTTATGCAAAGTATCATAAAATAGAATATAAAAGTGTTGTTGTAATTAATATGTTATCAACGGCACTAAGCCCTATAAGTAGTGTGTTAGTGGCTGAGCTTGCAGAACACCACTTTTTGATTTCGTTTATATTAACGGGGTTGATTGGTGGATTTATTGGATTTATTATGCCACCTATTTCGGCAAGTATTATGACAGCTCATTCGGGATATAATCTTTATAATATGGGGCTTTCGGCAGGTCTTGTAGGGATTGTTATATATTCTATAATTGATGCTCTTGGATATGAGGGGAGTACAAATAATATCATATATCAAGGTGAAACTATCGAACTTATGAAATTATTATTGATTTATTGTATAATTCTTATAGTGATTGGTTATCGTCTAAATGATAAAAGTTTTAAGGGATATGATGAAATATTAAAACATTCAGGTAGAATTGTAACCGATTATATTCAGCTAACAGGGTTTGGGCTAACTATTGTAAATATGGGGCTATCGGGTATTTTGTGTATAATATATGTGTTGTTAATGAAAGGTGATTTTAATGGACCTATAATGTGTGCGATATTAACAGTGATGGGTTTTAGTGCATTTGGGAAACATTTTAAAAATATATTGCCGATTATAATAGGGGTTACATTAACATCGTTAATTATTACACGAGAAGTTGATTTAACTATATTGATTATATCAGCTTTATTTGGAACAAGTTTAGCACCTATTGCAGGAGAGTTTGGATTTTCAAAGGGTATATTAGCAGGAATGTTACATTTTACATTAGTGCTAAATGTAGGGAGTTTTCATGGGGGATTAATGTTGTATAATAATGGTCTAGCAGCAGGAATTATAGCGATGTTATTTATTCCAATGATGGACGCTTTTCGCAGAGGAGATAATAAGAGGAAATGAGACATGAAGTTAAAAAAATAGCTAAAATTGTAAATGAGCTTACAGCATTTAGCCTAGAGTATAACGCTGTTAATATTGATTTGAGAGTTCGTGACCTAGAAGATAGCATAATAATTACAGCAATAGCAAAAGGTATTACAGAAATTGATGAAGCAGTGGCACATCTTAGAGAATATTTGAGTTACCCAAGGGCAAAAGAGATGGAAGAATATTATTGGGGCTTAGCAGGAGATACCGAAAGTGATGAGGGGCTGGCATTAATTAGTGTAATGATTGATGATGTTACTATTGATTATGATGATGAATATGTATATATTAGAGTTAAGCGCCTAAAACATGATGAAAAACCAAAAGAGAAACCTCCAAAAAAGGAAAAATCTAAAGATAAATCCAAATCTATTTTAGGCAAATTTAAAAAGTAAGAGATGGTGATTAGGTGG
Source organism: Epulopiscium sp. Nele67-Bin005 (assembly GCA_002007365.1). GTDB lineage: Bacteria > Bacillota > Clostridia > Lachnospirales > Cellulosilyticaceae > Epulopiscium_D. Next base: position 6,114 of record LNZR01000078.1, read on the forward strand.
AAGAGCAAGTAGTAGTAGAAGGTGTTATTGAAGATATTATTTATCAAAATAAAGATAATGGCTATACAGTTTGTACTATAAATTATGAAGGGGCAGACTTATGCCTAGTTGGTAGTATGCCAAATGTTTACGAAGGAGATGAGTTGCATGTACAAGGTGTTTTTGTAATGCATCATGTCTATGGTAAGCAGTTAAAAGTTTCTAGTTTTACACAAAGTGAACCAAAGACTGTTCAGGGAATAGAAAAATATTTGGCCTCAGGAGCAATTAAGGGAATTGGTGCAAAAACTGCTAATAAAATTGTAAAGCACTTTGGGTTAGACACATTTAAAATTATAGAAAATGAACCACAAGTATTAGCTCAGGTTAGTGGAATAACTCCAAAAAAAGCTTTGCAAATAGGTGAAGTTTTTAAAACTCAATATGAGATGAGAACAGCAATGATGGCTCTACAAGAGTATGGAATTAGTCCCACATATGCTGTTAAAATTTATAAGGAATATAAGGAAAGAACTGTTGAGATACTCAAAAAAAATCCCTACCAATTAGCCTCAGATATACATGGAATTGGCTTCAAAAAAGCTGATGATATAGCCAATCAACTGGGCATAGATAGAGAAAATGTTGAGCGAATTAAAACAGGAGTTATTTTTGTATTAAATAAAGAAACTTCAAATGGTCATACGTATATGCCACAAGACTTATTAATTTGGGAAGCGACAAAACTTCTGGCAGTTAGTCAGATTTTAGTGGAAAATGCAATTTTGGAGCTTAAAGTTAATAAGGAACTTATTATTAAGCAATATGAAAATGGAAATGCAGTTTTTTTAGCAATGTATTATTATAGTGAGATGAATATTGCAAAAAAATTGGTTGACCTTACAAATTTATATGACCCAGAAGCTTTAACTAATGTTGATAATGATATATCTCAAACAGAAAAAGACCTTAGTATAACTTTAGTTCAGGAGCAAAAAGACGCAATAAAAACTGTATTGCAATATGGAGTAGTTGTTATAACAGGTGGGCCAGGAACAGGGAAAACAACAACAATAAAGGCTTTGATTGATGTTCTTAGAAAGCAAGATTTGGAAATTATGTTAACTGCTCCAACGGGGAGAGCCTCAAAGCGTATGAGCGAAGCAACAGGAGAAACAGCACAGACTATTCATAAAACACTAGAAATTAACTTCAATCCTGAAACTGATAAAAATAAAAAGAAAAATTTTCAAAGAGATGAAGATAATCCACTAGAAACGGATATACTTATAGTAGATGAAGTTTCTATGGTAGATGTAAATTTGATGAATTCGTTATTAAAAGCGTTAGTTGTTGGGCAGAGATTGGTTTTGATTGGAGATGTTGACCAGTTGCCTTCTGTAGGAGCAGGAAACGTACTAAAAGATATAATTGCTAGTGGAAAAATCCCAACAATACGTTTGCAACAAATATTTAGACAAGCTAACGAAAGTGCAATTATTCGTAATGCTCACAAAATCAACAAAGGGGAATACCCTCTATGTAATGAACATCAAACAGATTTCTTTTTCATGAAGCGAGCTGTACAAGAAGAATTAAAGGTAAATATGGTAGATTTGATTATAAGAAGACTGCCAAAGTATCAAAATATAGATAGCCTAAGAGATATCCAAGTATTATCTCCAATGAAAAAAGGTCCGCTTGGAATAGTTGAATTAAATAAATCTCTACAAGATGCACTAAATCCTTCAGCTCCAAATAAGCCAGAAAAAGAATATCGCCAAAATATATTTAGAGTAGGCGATAAAGTTATGCAAATCAAAAATAATTACAACATACCATGGAAAATTTACTCACATACTCACATTCCAGAAGATGAAGGGATTGGAGTATTTAATGGAGATTGTGGTATTATTACACAAATAGACACCGAAAAAGAAAAAGTTGTAGTTACATTTGAAGATAGAAAAACCGTACATTATGAATTTAGCAATTTAGATGAATTGGAGCTAGCATATGCAATAACAATTCATAAGTCACAAGGTAGTGAATATCCAATAGTGATTATTCCACTACACAGTGGTCCACCAATGTTATTAAGTCGTAACTTGCTTTATACAGCAGTAACAAGGGCAAAACAGATGGTAGTGATAGTTGGTCTTCAAGAAACAGTCTGCAAAATGGTGGATAATAATCGAGAAATACAAAGATATTCAAGTTTGGAGCAGCATTTAGTACAAATTGCAAATTAATATAATATTATATTAAGGAAGAAACTCAAAAGAAAGTGGTGATAAATGAAACATATATTCTTTCCACTAAAATGTATTGCATGCCAAAGTTTAATTTCAAAAAAATATATACCATATACCCAGAGCGAATTTATTTGTAAAAATTGTTATATGCTTTTGGAGCAACCAAATAAATGTAAAAGATGTTCAAAATTAATTGTTTCAGAAAAGGGAGTATGTTTAACTTGCAAAGATGTCTATAGTGATATTACACAAATTCGTTCATTATATCCTTATTCATATCCGATAAAACAATCAATAGCAAGATGGAAATATAATGGGGTTAGAAAATATGCCAAGGGATATGCCGAGCTATTGGCACAAAGCTATAAGTATGACCCACTAGAAATAGAAATAGATGGAGTAATTCCTGTTCCAGTATCAAAAAAACGTTTTGCAGAAAGAGGATTTAATCAAGCTGAGGACTTAGCAAAAGAATTTGCAAAATTTACCGACCTTCCAATTTGTGACATTTTAGAGCGTCCAATCCACACAAAAGCACAATCTAAATGTGAAAATAAGGAAGAACGAGATAAAAATATTCAAGGAGCTATCAGCCTAAACGTAAATTATGCCGATAAATTATTAAAGGTTAAACAATCGTACCGTTTCATTATTATAGATGATATTTACACGACAGGAAGCACGATAGAAGCGTGCATAAAAGTTATCAGGCAAAAATATGAAATAGCAGATATATATGTATTTACGGTATGCATTACTACTTAAGTAATGGTGTCCAATGAAATTTAAAAAATAGAGAAAATAGAGTTTAAGCTAATGTTAAGAAGGGGAGAAATGTTAAAGTGGATCTTGTATCATGTAAAAAATGTAAAAGACTTGTAGTGCCAGACGGCTTAGGAGTAATTAAATGTTCATCATGTGGTTACCAAGCTGAAGATAAATTAGGAAAATTGAGAGAATATTTATTAGAGCATCCATGTGCTAGTATTCAAGAGGTACATCATAAAACAGGAGTTTCGATTTCAACAATTCGTGATTATGTAAACCATGGAGATATTCACACTGTTAAAAAAATGTTTTAATCATACATCTTAGGGGGGTTTATAAATGAGTGAAATGAATGAATTGAATTCAATGAAGTTATGTCGTGGTTGTACGGAGTTATTTCCATATAAAGGTGGTAAGCAAATTTGTAATGTTTGTAGAAAGATTGAAGAGGAGCAATTCACAAAAATTCGTGAGTATATAAGAACTAATCCAAAATCAACTTTTATGGGTTGTAGTGAGGAAACAGGTGTACCTCTTGAGAAAATAGAAGAATTTATAAATGAAGGACGTTTGGTACTCGCTCCATCAAAAAGATAAATAATCCCAAGACAGAAAAAAGGGATTTAGATAATTATATTTAAAATATGTTCAGGGGGTTTCTCATTATGGAATTAAAATTATGTCGTCGCTGTAAAAGTTTATTCCAATATACAGGAGGCAAACCAATTTGTACAGCTTGTAAAAAAGAAGAAGAACAACAATTTATGGAAATTCGTGATTATTTAAGAGATAATCCAAAAGCAACATTTGTAAGCTGTAGTGATGCCACAGGAGTGCCAGTTAAGTTAATAGAAGATTTTATAAAGGAGGGACGTTTAGTTCTTTCACCATCTTCTCCAATGGCTCCACAGTGTGAAACTTGTGGCAAAGATATTACAACAGGAAGACTTTGTCAACAATGTTTAGATCAATTAGGGCAAGAAGTAAAAGGGAATTTCCAAAAGCAACAACAAGCAAAAGGAATGCGTTCAACACGTAGATAAAGAGAGTTTTATAAAAATAAATAAAAGGAGGCGTTTTTATGAGAATTGATAGTATAAATAGAGCATCAGCAGTATACCAATCTCAAGTTACTCCTACCGTTTCATCAACAACGGCAACGCCTAAAGATGAAGCAGTTTTTTCTGACCATGCTTTAACAGTTAGTCATGCATATAAGGCTGCAAAAGATGCGCCAGATATGAGGAGTGAATTAGTAAATTCAATTAAAGAGCAAGTACAAGCAGGAACTTATGGAGTAAGTACTGATGATGTATCTTCTAAGATTGCAAGTTTATTTAATGTAGAAAATTAGATTATATACCAAGCTATAGCCGTAATATGTTATAAGCTTGGTAAATTTTGACGAGGTGAAAATATGGCTGGAATAATTTTTAATTTATCTGATGTTCTAACTGACCAAATTGAGTGTTATGAAGGTTTGTATACATTATCCACATATAAAAAGACGGCTATTGTTAATAAAGATTTAGATTTATTAAAAGAAGTTACTGCTCGAGAAGAGGAGTTTTTAGGTCGAATAAATATTTTAAATCAACAAAGAGAGTCGATATTAAAGGATATAGCCCTAGTTTCAGCTCTTGACTACAAAACAATTACTATTACAACCCTAGTAAAAAAAATTGGGGAAAGTAAAGACATTTCTATAAAGTTGCTTGCACAAAGAGATGAGCTACACCAAGTGTTAGATAAAGTAAAAGCTCAAAACAATCAAAACAAGCAGCTCTTAGCACAATCCATGGAGTTTGTTGAATATAACTTAAATGCTATCACTTCAACGCAATTTGAAGGAATGACTCCAAACTATTCTAAACCTAAAGGGTTTGGAAATTCTTATGGTGGAGACGATTCAATTAGTTTATTTGATTTTAAACAATAGGAGGATAAAATATGTCATCAATCGCAAGTTTAGGGCGTGCCGTATCTGGTTTAGTGGCAGCCCAACAAGGACTTGAAGTAACAGCACACAATATTTCAAACTTAAATACAGCAGGGTATACACGCCAACAATTATTACAATCAGATAGTTCATATGTAAGTGTTGGTAAAAATGGTGGATATTCAATGCTTATTGGAAACGGTGTTGACTGTGTAGAAATTCGTCAAATTAGAGATGATTTTACCGACAAACGTTTCAGAACAGAAAATTCTGTTTTAAGTTATTACCAAGTACAATCAGATGCAATTTCAGAAATCGAAACAATATTAAATGAACCATACGGAAACTCAATAAGTTCATTACTAGATAGTTTTTGGGGGCAAGCTCAAAAGTTAGCAATGAACCCATCAGGGGTAGAAGAACGTATGACATTTATCCAAAGTGCAGTAGTGTTATTAGATAGGGTAGAACAAATCCAAGATAGTTTACACACTTATCAAGATTACCTAAACAATCAGGTAATATCAGCAGTAGGAACAATTAACGATTTAGTATTAGGAATTCGTGAAGCAAATCAATTAATTGCAGCAGCAGAAATTAATGGAGATAATGCAAATGATTACCGTGACGCAAGAAACTTAATGCTAGATGAGTTATCAACATACCTAGATATAACTTGTTATGAAGATGCGCTAGGTCAAGTTAGTATTCACGTAGAAGGTAGAGTTTTGTTAGATGAGCATTTTGTAAATACAATAGGCTTACAACAAACAGAGCCAATGAGTCCTTATATGAACCCTATTTGGGAAAATACTGGAGAAGAAGTATTTAGACTTACAACAGCAGTAACATCAACATCAGGAAATGATACAGGTGGATTAAAAGCAATGATTATTGCTCGTGGTCTTAGCCCAGCAGATGCAACAACAAGCTGGTCAGACATTACATTAAATGATTATCAAAGTGTTGATGTAGCAGGAAATAGTTATACAATCCCAGAAATTCAAAAGAAATTAGATACTTTTATGACAGAACTTGCAACTATGATTAACGAAAGTTTAGACGGATACGGAATTGGTATCGCAGAAGGTAGTGCAGGTGTTCCATTATTTATTCCAATTACAAATATCCCAGCTTATCCAACAGCAATTTCAGATGACCCTAACGATGAGAACTACATAGATCCAGATTCACCAGAATATGCAGTTGCCTTAGCCACTTATAATGCAGAGATGGAAAACTATAGAGAGTCTATCGGTGCATATTTAACTACAGGAAACATTCAAGTAAATCCAGAATTATTAGCCGATGCAGGATATAACAAACTAGGAACAGTATCACAAGATGGAGATATTAGTGATAGTTCAAAAGTTGAAGATATGTTAGCATCATGGGGAGATGATAGAGATTGGTATGAAACGTATTTAGTTGATGATGATGGAAACATTATGTACGATGAAAATGGAGACCCAATCAAAGATCCTAATGCACCAATTTTAAAATCAGTTAACTTTGCAGATTTCTATGCAGAATTAGTAGCAGAGATTGGGCAAAGTGGTTCTAATTATAGTGCTAAAGTATCAGAAAAATATGTAATACTAGATAGTATCACAAATGAACGTTGGTCTATGAGTGCAGTTTCACAAGATGAGGAATTGGCAACACTTATGAAATACCAATATGCATATCAAGCAGCAGCAAGAGTAGTTAACATTTTAGATGGTATGATGGATACGATTATCAATCATATGTAAAAATTATATAGGGGTAGGATTTTAAAAATCTTATCCCCACTTTTAGAAGATTAATATGTATAGGAGGATTTAAACATGTCATCATTCTCAGAATATAATATAGCCCTAAGTGGTTTATTCGCAGCTCAACAAGGGCTTTCAGTAACAGCAAACAATATAGCAAACTCGGCAACATTAGGATACTCTCGCCAAGTAATGACTCAACAAGCAACATTACCAGTAAGTGGAAACGGAATTGGAATGTATGGGACAGGGGTTGAAGTTACTAGTATTGATAGAGTAAGAAACTCATTCTTAGACCAAAAGATGTGGGCCCAAAGTCCTACATTAGGAGAGTATTCGATAAAAATGGAGCAAACTAGCCTAATTGAAGAGATGTTTGGAGAGCCTAGCGATGAAGGGTTTACAGCAATATTTAATGGTTTCTTTGAAGCTATTGATGATATGAGTAAAAACCCAGAAGACTCGTCATGTGCATATGCCGCACAACAATCTTTAATTAGCTTTGCACAATACTATAATACGATGTCATCAACACTTACCTCTTTTCAACGTGATTTAAACTTTGAGCTAAGTGCTGTAGTAGATGAAATTAACTTATTAGCACAACAAATTCAGAGCTTAAACCAAGCAATTTACACATATGAAATGCATGGAGCTTCAGCAAATGAATTACGTGACCAAAGAGATTTATGTATGGATCAACTTTCGTTATTAGTAAATGTAGAAGCTAAAGAAGTTGAGGTTATAAGAGGTGATGGAAACATAGAATTGCAATACATTGTTTATTTAAATGACCAAACTTTAGTAAATCACCTAGATGTAAGAACTCTTGATGTAGAAGTAAGATCAGATGCGGCAAATGATGGAGATGCAATAAATTTATATGATATTGTTTGGTCTGATGGTTTACCTTTTAATATGGACGATAATAACTTATCAGGAGAATTAAAAGGTATTATTGATATGAGAGATGGTGCAGGAATTACTACATATAATGGAATTCCTTATTATAGAGAAAGGTTAGATAGCTTTGTACAAGGATTTGCAGAAGCTATGAACGAAATCTATAACAGTGATGGAAATGGTGGTCAATTAGTTCCACCACAATATTTATTCTCATACACTGATGAAAATGGAAATATCATATCAGCAGATGACCCAACTTTTGATTATAGTAATATGACAGCTGAAAACTTTTCAATCTCAGCACAACTTTTAGAAGACCCATTATCTTTTAGAACAAACTTTGATCATGTTCCAAATCTTGATGACCCATCACTAACAGAAAATCCAAACCCAGGAAGCAATGATTTATTAATAGCGTTACTTGGTCAAAAGGATAATGATAGTATGTTTAGAGAAGGAGATCCAAAAGATTATATGATTACAATCTTTACAGAGCTTGGAGTAAGAGCTAGTGAAGCAAAGATGTATCAAGAAATTCAAACTTCGGTAGTTAATGCTATTGAAAACCAACGTTTATCAGTTTCACAAGTAGACCAAAACGAAGAGATGATGAACCTTGTTATGTACAATCAGGCATACCAAATGGCTGCTAGAGTGATGAGTACAATTGATGGAATTTATGACTTAACTATTAATAGATTAGGTGCTTGGTAGGATTTATTTGAGAGGAGATTTTTAATATGCGCGTAACAAACGGAATGATACAAAACAATGCACTAATTGCATTAAATTCAAATATGAACAGCTTGGCAACTTTATTTGATCAGATGAATACTCTAAAGGTAATTCAACGTCCATCAGATGATCCAATTATTGCAGCAAAATCACTAAAGTTAAGAGTTGATATTAGTGAAGTACAACAATATCAAAGTAACGTAGAAGATGCTCAAGCATGGTTACAAACAAGTGATACAGCACTTAACAATATGTATGAAATTCTTTCAGATATCCGTACAAAAACTATTCAAGCAGCAAACGATTCAAACACAACTTCTGATAAAGAAGCAATTTTAGCAGATATTAGTCAATTAGTAGAGCAGCTAAAAGCAGAAGCAAACTCAACTTATGGAGGAAGATATATTTTCTCTGGGTATAAAACGAATGAACCAGTATATTTAACATCTGATAGAACTATCTCTCCAGATATGACGATTAAATCAGATATTATTTTGGCAGGGGATACTACTATTGATGGGGTTGAGTATAAAGCAGGAACAATATTAGAAGCAGGGACTTACTTACCAGAAGGAACAGTTATTCCATCAGGAACAGCAAATCCGTATGTAGTTGGGTGTATCGAACAAAATATTAATAACATTTTGGAAGATGCTCTTACTTTACAAAGTGATATTACATTATATGGTGATTTAGAACTTAGTGAAGATACAACTTTGGGTGGAGATTTAATGTTATCAAAATCTATGGTTTTAGATGAGCCGATGACATTGACAGAGCCAATTACATTATCAGCAGCAACAACTATTGATGGAACAACTTATCCAGCAGGTACAGTTTTTGCAGCAGGAACAACACTACCAGCAGAAACACGTATTCCATCAGGGACAACATTACCAGAAGGAACAGTATTACCAGCAGGAACAACAATTCCACAAGGGATAACAATTCCAGCAGGTACAGAAATTCCAGCAGGTACAGAAAACCCAATCTTATTAGTAAGCAATACTCAAGAAGTTACGTATGAAATTGGGGTAGGAGCTACTATGCAAGTTAATGAAACTGGTGTAGGGTCATTCCTTATTGATTTAGAAAAAACTATCCAAGCTATTACTCAAGCAATAGAAGATGATGATGCAGCAGCAATTTCAGCATTAGTTGAGGATTTAGATAATAATTTAGAATCATTATCTTCAATGGAGGCTAATGGAGGTTCTCGTCAAATGCGCCTTGACTATACGGCAAAACGTCTAACAGATAATGAAACTTCATTAGTAATTTTATTATCAAATACAGAAGACGTTGATTTGGATAAAGTTTATGTTGAGTTTAGCTCACAAATGGCAGTATATCAAAGTGCATTATCAGCAGCTTCAAAAATTATTATGAATACATTAGCAGATTATTTATAAAAACCTAAACCATCAGATTTAAAAGTCTGGTGGTTTTTTTATAGTCTTAAGTTAAAAACTTAGGGCTATTTTTTTGTGGGAAAATTTATTTGAAGAGGAGAGAAGGCAGTTGGAATATATGAGAGGTGACATAAAAGTACAATGAGCATGAAATTTGAAAATGGGAAAAGAGAAACAGGAAATAGAGATAGAAAAGGAAATTAGGATTGGGAAATGGGAAGAGGTGAGGTAAAAGGTAAGTGGAATGTTTAGGGATACTAAGTTTTGCACAGTTAATGCATGAAGGCAGGTTTCTTAGTAAAGTTGATAAAAATTTTATTTAAAAAGCTTGTATCTCACACCTAAAGGAATGGGTCTTACGCACTTTTTTATAAGAATATGGTTTGGGATAACTAAAAATTTATAGTAAAAGTATTTGAAATTGGAAGAAATATTATTTTGATTAATTAAGCTAGAAAAAATTTATTTGACAAAATATCCAAATTTTGGACTTAAAATAGGCATTACTTACCTATGATTAGTAAGGAAAATCAATTAAGCCAATTATTTTATAGAGTAACAGCTAAACTAGTTAAATTGCATACTAACTTAATTATGCAATTTACATAAATGGAAAAAATTTCAAATAATTGCTAAAGTTTTCCAAATTACTACACGATATATTTAACAGAAAATATAACTGAGTGTAAAAATATACATATGGTTATAAAGGTGTGGTTTGTTGTTTGAAGTAAAAAGTTATCTTACACTGCTTTACTAGTTTTTATTTCATAGGGCAAGTTACAAATATTTTATTTTTTATAGGAGTTTATATTCAAGGAGGAAAAGAATATGATTATCAATACTAACTCGTCTGCGTTATATGCACATAACCAAATGGGAATTAACCAAGCTAATACAACTACTGCTATGGAGAGACTATCTTCAGGGTTAAGAATTAACAGAGCTGGAGACGATGCAGCAGGTCTTGCAATTTCTGAGAAAATGAGAGCGCAAATTAGAGGTCTTGATCAAGCATCAAGAAATGCTCAAGATGGTATCTCATTAATTCAAACAGCAGAGGGAGCATTAGGGGAAACTACTGAAATTTTACAACGTATTCGTGAGCTAGCAATTCAGGCAGCAAATGATACAAATACAGACTCTGATAAAGAAACTCTTCAAGCTGAGGTAAATGAGTTAACATCAGAGATTAACCGTATTGCAAATACAACAGAGTTTAACACTCGTACATTATTAGATGGTTCTGGTGGTTCTACATTAGACCAAGTAACAGGGTTTGAATTAGGAACAATTACATCAGGAACAACAAGTATGACAAATACACAAGCATCATTCTCAGTTATGACAGGAAATAACAATGCAGGAGATGAGTATGTATTTATCTTAGGAGATAAAACAGTAACAATCACGTTAGAGAGTGATAATAGTTTCCAAGCAGAAATAGATGCACATCTAGCATCTATTGTGGCAGCTGGGGATACTCCGACTGATAAGCAAATAGCTTCATTAACATCTCAATATACTACTATAAAGGGTGCATCAGCAACAATGAATTCAATAATGGCAGCATTAGAAAATGCAATAGCAGCAGATGTTGACTTAAGAGGAAACTTTACTATTTCAACTGGTACTTCGGTAAATAGTTTGTATACTTCAGATGATAATATGGTTAGCACACCAAGTTTTATAATCGAGGCAACAGGAGATAATAGAGGGCAAGCAGTAGCTATAGCAAGTGGACAGAGTGTAAACAATACCGAGGGAATAGTGGCTAATTGGTATCAACAAGGGGAAACCAGTATAACAGCTGCTACGGTGTCCTTTACAATAATGGACGATTTGGTAGCAAACACCTCAGCCAGTGTAACTGCGGCTCTAAAAGATTTGATAGGGCAAGGGTTTACAATTGGAGATACACAAATAGAGTTTTATGATAGCTCACAAGGTGGATACTCAGGAAGTGGAATAGGAGTAGACATTTTGGCAGTAATAGCACAAAACTGTACAGACGGAGAGTCAGCAACAGATGAATTAATGAAAGTTATTGAAACATCAATTAATTCTCAACTTAGCAATTTAGACTTTGAAGTTGAAATAGATGCAGAGTCACGTATGATGACAGTATCAACTAAAGATGGTGGGCAAGGGTTACTTCCTCCAATTGTAACAAATGGTGGAACTAATGATGCTTTAGAAATCCAGTTGCAAGTTGGGGCTAACTCTAATCAAACAATGAAGTTTATGATTAATGCAATGACAGCAAGTGCATTAGGATTAGAAGCAACTGCAGGAACAGAAGGATTTGGAGATACAGCAAATGTAACAAATGGATCTGATAATGCATTTGTAAAAGCAGCATTAGATATTACAACTTCAGAAGCGGCTTCATTGGCTATTGATGCGATTGATGCAGCATTAGAAAAAGTATCATCAGAGCGTTCTAAACTTGGGGCATACCAAAACAGATTAGAGCATACAGTAGCAAACTTGGATACAGCTTCTCTTAATTTAACAGAAGCAGAATCACGTATCCGTGATGCTGATATGGCAGAAGAGATGATGAACTATACAAAATCTAACGTATTAAGCCAAGCAGCACAATCAATGTTAGCACAAGCAAATCAACAACCAAATCAAGTACTTAGTTTATTAGGCTAATATTTAAATTAAGCGTCAGGTATAATATCTGGCGCTTTTTGATTGGGCAAAATTAATAATAAAAATTGTAATATCCTGTTGTTATATGGATTAAATTTTGATACACCTATAAAAAACATAACTAAGATACATCAATTGTCATAATTATATATATATATATATATATATATATATAATCTTAATAAATTTAGAAAATTTAATAAGATTTGCTAAAGACAATATTAAATCATTGCGATATATGTATTAGTAAAAACAAATATACTCAAATATATATAATGTGAATAATTATTTATGTGAAAAAGGTTATTTGTTACATATAGTTAATTATAAAAAAATAATAAATTTTATATTTTGAAGATAAGACAAGGAGTCGAGTTCTCAAATTGATAAAGTATATTATTATAATTAACTAATAATCTAAAATTAATGTTTTATATTCAAGGAGGAATAACAAATGATTATTAATACTAACTCGTCTGCGTTATATGCGCATAACCAAATGGGACTAAACCAATCTAATACAACTTCAGCAATGGAAAAATTATCTTCAGGATTAAGAATTAACAGAGCTGGAGACGATGCAGCAGGTCTTGCAATTTCTGAAAAAATGAGAGCGCAAATTAGAGGTCTTGATCAAGCATCAAGAAATGCTCAAGATGGTATCTCATTAATTCAAACAGCAGAGGGAGCATTAGGAGAAACACAAGAAATCTTACAAAGAATTCGTGAGCTAGCAATTCAGGCAGCAAACGATACAAATACAGACTCTGATAAAGAAACTCTTCAAGCTGAGGTAAATGAGTTAACATCAGAGATTAACCGTATTGCAAATACAACAGAGTTTAACACTCGTACATTATTAGATGGTTCTGGTGGTTCTGTATTAGACCAAGTATCAGGGTTTTCAATGGGAGATATTACATCAGGAACAACAAGTATTACAAATACACAAGCATCCTTCTCAGTTATGACAGGAAATAACAATGCAGGAGATGAGTATGTATTTATCTTAGGAGATAAAACAGTAACAATCACGTTAGAGAGTGATAATAGTTTCCAAGCAGAAATAGATGCACAT
>LNZR01000079.1 GCA_002007365.1 Epulopiscium sp. Nele67-Bin005
ATTCCGGATAACGCTCGCCCCCTACGTATTACCGCGGCTGCTGGCACGTAGTTAGCCGGGGCTTCTTAGTCAGGTACCGTCATTTTTTTCTTCCCTGCTGATAGAAGTTTACGATCCGAAAACCTTCTTCCTTCACGCGGCGTCGCTGCATCAGGCTTTCGCCCATTGTGCAATATTCCCCACTGCTGCCTCCCGTAGGAGTCTGGGCCGTGTCTCAGTCCCAGTGTGGCCGTTCACCCTCTCAGGCCGGCTATGGATCGTCGCCTTGGTGAGCTGTTATCTCACCAACTAGCTAATCCAATGCGGGTCCATCTCATACCGATAAATCTTTCCTAATCTTTTCATGCGATAAAATTAGTTTATGTGGTATTAGCGTTTGTTTCCAAACGTTATTCCCCTGTATGAGGTAGGTTACCCACACGTTACTCACCCGTCCGCCACTAACTACCGAAGTAGTCCGTTCGACTTGCATGTGTTAAGCACGCCGCCAGCGTTCATCCTGAGCCAGGATCAAACTCTCAAATAAAATTTTAAGTTTGTCTGCTGACATTACTTGTTTGTACTGTACTTTCGTACATACTCATTATAATTCTTGTCCTACTTTTATAGTAAGACTTTTGAATCGACTGGTCTATAATTGTGATACTATTTTATTTTCAATGTTCATATTTGCTTGTCAGTGGTTTCCCCTGCTGACTTTTACTATTATGCAACAAGTTATTTCATAAGTCAACCCTTTTTTTCACTTTTTCTTTATGAATTTCTACAAAAATTTTCAGCATTCATAAATTTCATGTGTTATTTCCTTATTATGTACCCGAAAATATTACAAATAAATTTTGCATTTTATAATTGCTCCTTCAATTTTTGACACAAAAATAGGTTGTAAACTTTTTGCCTACAACCTAAAATGTTTTTAGTTATTTGGTTTATGCTCAAAAATCATAATCGAAAGTGGTGGTACTACTACTTCGATTTTATTTTCTTTCCAGTTCCAGCCATCGCCTTCTGGTGTGTGAACTTCGTGATTTACTCTGCCTGTTCCACCATATTTCCAATCATCACTATTTAAAATCTCTTTGTAAGTTCCTGCTTTATTTACTCCAATTGGGTAGTTTTCGTATACAAATTGTGAGAAGTTTAGAACGATTACTAATTCTTGCTCCTGCGTTTTACGAATAAATGATACTACTAAAGTATCCAAATTATCTCCGTTAATCCACTCAAAATTTTCCCAAAGTTTTTCTTCATGGTAAAGTGCTGGGCTATTTACATATACTTCATTCAAATCTTTTGTAAATAACATAATTTGTTTGTGGTCATCAAATTCTGTTAAGTGCCAATCTAGCTGAGATTTTTCGTCCCATTCACTAGTTTGAGCAAATTCGCTACCCATGAATAATAATTTTTTACCTGGGTGAGCAAACATATATCCATAACAAAGTTTTAACCCTGCTCTTTGTTGCCACCAATCTCCCCACATCTTGTAAATTAAAGGACTTTTCCCATGAACTACTTCATCGTGAGATAGTGCAAGCATATATTTTTCAGCGTTCATATACGATAAACTAAACGTAATTTCATCGTGATGATGTCTTCTATATATAAAATCTGTTCCCAAATAATCTAGGCAATCATGCATCCAACCTAAGCACCATTTGAAGTCAAATCCTAATCCATGGTCCTCAACTTTTGTTGTAACTCCATGCCATGTGCTTGAGTCTTCTGCAATAATAATTTTTTCTGGGTGCATTGATTTTAGTTGGAAATTAATTTCTTTTAGGAAATTAACTGCATTTTCATCTGCCCATGTGCTACTTAAATTTCCACCATAAAGTATTGACGCTACAGCGTCCACACGAATTCCGTCCATGTGATATTCATTAAGCCACATTGTTGCACTAGAGATTAAGAAGTTTTTGATTTCTCGTCTTCCATAATCAAACATTAATGTATTCCAATCTGGGTGTAACCCTTCTCTTTCATACACTCTACAACCATCTAAGCACTCCAAAGCAAAATCATCAATAGGGAAATGTGCAGGCACCCAATCAAGAATTACCCCAATATTATTTTGGTGAAGTTGGTCAATTAAATATTTAAAATCATCTGGCGAACCATATCTATTTGTTGGCGCAAAATATCCAGTAACTTGATATCCCCAAGAACCATCAAATGGGTGTTCCAAAATCCCCATAAACTCAACGTGTGTAAAGTTTAACCACTTCATATATTCAATAAGAGGCTCAGCTAATGAACGATAAGTTAATGAATGCCCGTCAGGCTTTCTCCAAGAACTTATGTGTAATTCATATATGCTAATTGGCTGATTTACAGGAGTTTCCCCTTTGATTTTTTGTAAATATTGCTCATCATTCCACTGATATCTGTTTTGATTGTATGGTAAAGTGTGTCTGCTTGGACGCATTGCAAAATGTCTTCCGTAAGGGTCACACTTATATAACAAATCGTTGCTTTGAGTTTTAATTTCATACTCGTAACGGTCTGCCTCAGTTAAATTTGGAATAAAAATGCTGTAAACATTGGTATGCCCAATGTTGCTTAATATGTGGCGTTCCCCATTCCAATTGTTAAAATCCCCAATTACACTAACTCTTTTTGCATTTGGTGACCATATTGTGAACTGAACTCCTTGTACCCCATCATGCTCCATAACGTGACCACCAAGCCACTTATACCCCTCTGAGTAAGATGGATTTTGGAAACCACTAATTACTCCACTATCAGCAATTGCTGGATATGCGTAAGGGTCTTCCATCTCCCAAAATTTTCCGTCCCACCCTTCACATCTTAAAATGTACGGAAACTCTTTTTTACACTTGCCCATAACTCCTTCAAATAATCCATCACCAATTTCTGTCAAAGGATAAGTTCTATCTTTTACTTTTTTATTATGCACCTCAATATTTTTTGCATCTTTACAAAATACTCTTACGATAATTCTTTGATTTTCATGATCAAATTTCATTCCTAAGTAATCATGTGGTTGTAAATTGTTTCTTGAAAGTTCTTGTTCATAGTATAATCTATCCATAAATCCTCCTTAAAATAATGCACATTTAGCAAATTTTGTATTAAAAAGTAGTTTTAACTTTTCTATCTAATTCTACTATAATACGATTTTGGTATTTTTTCAACGTGTATAAGCTATTTTCTATTAATTTTACGCCTAATTTTTCTATTTTATGCCAAAAACCTCTTGTTTTTTTAGTAAAATTTTTATATTCTATAAATTATTAAGCTTTACAATTAGATTATAGGATATTTTTTTAATGTTAATTTTGGTAAAAATCATGGAAAATCAAGCGTCTAAAAAAATTTTTACTCCAAATGAATAACATATCCTAAATTTTGGCAACACTAACTAGAAAGGAGATTACCATGCCAAATTATAATTCCGTTGTCCTAAAAACTTTATCATATTCATATTATGAGTTTATAAACAACTACTACAAAATTTTGACTTGCCCAATTATGCCACAGCTAGAATTATTTAGCTTGGATTATTTAGAAATTAAAGAAGATTTAGATGAGATATTTTTTGAGCTTCCTGCAATTTTGGAAGAAGGGGAAGCTACCCAAATTGAGATTTTAAACCAACTTATAACTATGAGCCAAAAAATTGCTTATTGTTTTAAGGAGCTATTTTTAAACCAACGTCAAATTATCAAATATTCAATAACTGCAACTCCTCCAGATGATGTAATTTTGGAAGATTTGAGAGAATGGGAAAAATTTGAGGAGCAGATTATACCCGAAGAAATTTCTGAACAATGTGTAGAATACGTTTTTTCACATTTAGATATTACCGACCGAACAGAAGCAGTCCGAATGATTTTACCGTTTTTGCCTCTTAGAAAAACTCAAAATTATTTTCTTCATTATGTAGAAACAGCATTATCTTATGTGCAAGATATCAATGAACCCGAAACTTTAAATCTAACATTATCAACGCTTAGAGAGTTTTTATCTCCAAAAAGTTCTACTCCAAAAGAATTTTTTACAGATATCAAATTGGCTCTTGAAGAATTGCCACACATCACCGATTACTATAAATTTATGGACGAATTAAATGTTATCGGTATGGCTATGAATGATTTGGTAAATTTATCACACCTGTTTTATGGAATGATAAATAGTTTATGTAACATACTATCATTTAAGGAGTTAAGTTTTGAAGGCTTAACAGACTTACACCCAAGTTATTTAGATTTTTATTACTTAGCAAAATCTATTTTGGAAAATGATGAAGATGCTGAATTTTCACTGACTGCATTAGAAGACCGCCTAGAAGATGTGGGTCAATATGTGTATGAAGAATATGAAGATACAATTGTTGAATATGAAGATGATGCCCAATTAAATATGCTAAGAATTAGGCTAATAATGGAACTAGCTGATGAATTTACATTTAATATGACTGATTTTCCTCAACAATTTAGTCCAGAAACTACTGAAGAAATTGGTATTTTTATCAAAGACTTAGAAGCATATTTAAAATCTACTACAAAGAAAGAGGCTAAAATTAATATGCAATATATGTTAAGTTTAGTCCCATTTATTATGACTCCAGACCAGTTTGAGGACTACCTACTTTCTGGATTAACCGCTACTTCTAATCAAGTAAAAATGAGATGTGTTGCACTTTTGGCAGGCTGGATTAAAGATATTAAAGAAGAAATGGAATAATAAATTTTGAGTGATAACTCTATAATTTTTATAAAATCCTTTACTTTTTCTTTAGGTTTGTGCTAAAATACAAAAATATTAACAAATTTTGATATTCAAAGTTTTTATTTGAAGTAAACTTTATAGTTAATTACTTTTTTATTAAATTAGGAGGATTATTTATGTCTAAAAGTATAGTTCTTACCGATAGTGCCTGTGATTTGAGTCCACAGACACTAAAAGATTTTAATATAGTACAAGTTCCACTAAAAATTATTTACAAAGATAGAGAATACGAAGAAAAAGTGGAAATCTCCTCAAAAGAAATGTTTGCAAAACTTAAAGAGGAAGTCCCTACTACATCTTTGCCAAGTAATGAAACTGTTGCAAAAGCTATTTCTAAAATTATTGAACAAGGATACACAGATATATTAGTAGTTAATATTTCTACAGCTTTATCTGGAACATTAAATAGCATTCGTCTTGTTGCTGAAGATTTTCAAGACAAAATTAATTTTCATTATTTTGATACAAAAACTTTGGGATATCCTGAAGGAGTAATTGTTACTGAAGTTGCACGATGTGTAAAAGAAGGGTTGAGCGTTGAAGAAATTAAACAAAAATATCCTTCAATTATGGCACGTACCAAAGGATTTATTAACGTTGATACACTTGAATTTTTGATTAAAGGTGGCCGACTTAGTAAAGCCGCTGGTGCAATTGGAACTTTATTAAACTTAAAACCAATCGTAACTTACAATGAACAAGGTGAGCTTTATACATATAGCAAACCTAGAGGTCGTAAGCAAGCGAACAAGCAATTAAAAGAAGTATTAAAAGAAGATTTGGCAAAAGGTCCTTGCCGTGTTTGGATTTTGAGTGGTGATGCTGATGAACTTGCCCAATCTTTTTATGATGAGATTATGGATTTGGAGAATATCGAAAGCATTCATTTAGAAGAGATTGGTGCTTCTATGGGAATTCATACAGGACCAAACACTTTAGGATTAGTATATTTATCATTAGAATAAAAAATAAGCCACTAATCTAAATTAGAACTAGTGGCTTATTTTAATTTTCATCACAATATTTTTTAAACTTAGAAATTAAAATAAGAATATAAAAATCACTTATTATTTCAAGTGCTACTAAAAATTTGGCCAATGAACTCACTGGTGTAATGTCCCCATATCCAACGGTTGTAAAGGTTACTACGCTAAAATATAAACAATCAACACTCATCTTAATTGGGTCTTCGAGTCTAATTCCTGTAAAGCTTGATGGGTCATTATGAATTAAAAACGAAAATATATATGCAAATAAAATTATTGATGTCCCTACAACACTTGCTGAATAATGATAAAAATATTTTTTTGGTATTAACGCAAAATTTCTATAATAAAATTTTAGCAAAAATTGGATAAGTATTATTACTACGCAAATTGTCAAAGTAGTTTCTAACCCTGTATTTCCAGTTCTTTGTTGGCTAATTAAAATATTTGTTATAAATAACATTAACATATGTGCAGTTGTTGATAAATATAAAATTACCAAGTTGTAAGCACCTTTTTTATGCACATTAATAAATCCATAATATCTAAACAGATAATGTAATTTTTGTACTGAACGCAACACCATAAAAATTAAAATTGCACTCAAAACTGTAAGTCCAATTAACACCTTCATACTAGCCCCTCCTATTTTAATTTAGTATTAAAATAATAAAGCTATTTTATACAAAAAAAATTTGTAACCAAAAATTATCAATTGGAATACTATGTAAAGCAATAAATTTAGAGTTGAATAAATCTCTAAAAAGAGTTATAATTAAATTATTCTTTAAAAAGAGCTATGCAAAATAAGTTATAAATGATGCGAAGGAGATTTTTATTATGGAAATTACTCAAGAAATGTTAGACAAAGCAATGGCTGATGGTATCCTAGAAGGAAAACGTCAAGTGGCTATTCAAGGATTAAAAAGCAAAATGACAATTCCTTTATTGGCTGGCCTTACTGGGTTATCAGTAGTTGAAATTGTAGAACTTTCGTCACAAGCAAACTAATCGAACATAACAAAAAACCTACTTAAAATTTAAGTAGGTTTTATTTTTGTCCACAGATTAAATTATTACTTCAACTCAAAGTTTTGGCAATAATGTGGGTGAGGTACAGCATTAGGCCCAGAAGCTTCCTTAGTTACTTGAATGCTGTTTAGCATACAACAATGTTGAGTTGAACTATTGTGTTGACACTCATCTACATTACAGTTAATATTTTGATTTCCCATAGTAAATACCTCCTACATCATGTCTATAAAAATAATGATTAAATGATATTACACTATTATTTTACCCTAAAGTAAAGTTTCTATACATTTTGGAGCTAGTAAATAAACCCTGTAATACCAATAGTTGTAGCTTTTTAAAACCTATGGCAAAAAATTCTATCTTTCGATTATTAATATTTATTATTATTTTTAAGCACCATTAATATTTGATAAATAATATCAAAACCTTGTTTAATTTCATCAATTGTATTATAGGCAAAACTTAGACGAATAAACTTATTTTGCTCCTCACAGCTACGATAATAAAATAAATTTGAGGGTAACACCGCTACTCCATTACCTTTGCATAAGCTAGTAAATCCAGTGTCTGTAATGTTGTCTGGAAGTTTTATCCAAAAACATAATCCACCTTCTGGCTCAAAAAAACTAATCCCAAAATCCCTTTCCAATTTCTCAAGTTCATACAACATTACCTCATACTTCCCCTGATAAATGGCCTTAATATAATTTAGATGTTCAAACCATGCTCCTTCTCTAATAAAAATATCCAACGCCCTATGAATTAATCCCATAGAAGAAATATCGCTAGATTGCTTGGAAATAGTAAATTTATCAATCAAATTTGTAGGCATTATTATAAATCCAATTCTCAAACCCGACATCAATAATTTTGAGAAACTTTTAATATAAATTACTCGCTCATTATTATCAATTGATTTTAAACTTTGAGAGAATGGGCGATTATAAGAAAGTTCTGACATTGAGTCATCTTCTACAATCAAAAAATTATATTGCTCGCTCAATTTCAATAGTTGTAATTTAGTATCCAAATCATAACAAATTGTAGTAGGGTTTTGAAAATTTGTCATAATGTAAATTAACTTTGGTCTACATACCTTTACCTTTTTTTCTAACTCCACCAAATCAATTCCATTTTTAGTAATTGAAGCTGTTACTATTTGTACACTTCTTGAAATAAAAGCCTGAGTTGCTCCTTGGTATGTAGGGTTTTCTGTAATTACATAGTCTCCACTGTGTAAACAAGATTTTATAATAATATCAATGCCTTGTTGCGCTCCTGATACCATCTGAATATTTTGATAAGTCGTATTTATTTGATGATAATCACTAAGATATTCACAAATACTTTTTCTAAGTGGAATATATCCGTTGGTTTCTTGGGAACTAAAAGCAAACCCTTTATCTCTCTCAATAACAGAATTAATACAGTTTTTGAAAGAGTCTGTTGGGAAAATCGAAGGATTAGGCAAGGCACTAGAAAAATCATACTCTAAAGTTTCACTTTGATTTAAAATGATATTTGTATTATCAGAAGTTTCAAATTGCACATAAAACCCACTCCCCTTTTTGGAAACTATATAATTAAATTTCTCTAATTGTTTGTAGGCGTTTACTACGGTTGCACTATTAATTGATAATTCTATGGCTAACTTACGAATTGAAGGAAGCTTTTGTTCATTTTGGAGAGTTCCATTAATAATTTGCTCCTTAATATGATTATATAGTTGGATATAAAGAGGCTCATCTCCATCAAACTGTATTGGTACAATTTTCATATTTTCAAAAAATCCTTTCTTAATTATTGACGTAAAATTATTTGTGTGTGACAATACAAGAAGTTACAACTTAAATTTCAAAATTGTATCGATACAATTAGTATAACTATTAACTTTAAATTTGTAAAGTAAGGAGTATATTTTATGGAAAATATTATCAAAAATATTGCGAGTACAGTTTTTAATGTCTCAAAAGATGAAGTTATTTTAAAACAACGCCTTTTAGGTGGAATGTCTAACAATGTATTAGTTTTTGAGGTGCAAAATAACCTTTATACTTTTAGAATTGTTGGGAAAAATGGCGAACTTTTTGTAGAAAGGGAAGAAGAACTTCAAAATATAGAAATAATTAAACCTCTTGAAATTAATAATCAAACTATATTTTTTGACATTAATACAGGTTACAAAATTGCCAACTATATCGAGGGGACTCCTCTTAGTGAATTCGATGAGCCTGAAAAGTTTTTGCCAGAAATTTCTAATGTGTTAAAGAAGCTTCATAATTCAAATTTGAAAGCTACAAAAGATTATAACCCATTCAAACGCCTTGAAAAATATGAAGGTTACTTAACGCAATTTGATTATAAGCACCAAGATTTATATATAGATTTGAAGCAAAAATTTTATAAACAAAAAGATTTTCTTGATAAAATTGAATTAGTTTTTTGCCATAATGACGCTCAACTTTCAAATATGGTTGAGGGTGATAAAATTTATTTACTTGATTGGGAATTCTCAGCAAACAATGACCCTCTTTATGATGTTGCTTGTTTGGCAGCTAAAGACATTGATTTTGCTATAAAATTACTTACTATTTATTTAGAAAAACCTCCTACTCAAGATGAAATTGATAGAGTTTATTTGTGGAGAGCTTTCCAATGTTTACAGTGGCATAATGTCGCTATTTATAAACATTTGATTGGTCTTGGGGCAGAGCTTTCTGTTGATTTTGATAAAGCTGCAAATATGTATTTGAGTAAAGCTAATGAATTATTAACTAATTTTTAGGGGGCATATAAATGGAAAACTCTATTGAATTAACTAGTAAACGCAAATTTTCTACTCAAGATATAGTAAAAATTGGAATGTTAGCTTCGGTTTGTATGCTTGCCACTTTTATAAAAGTCCCTGTTGGTACTGCCATGGTTCACCTTGGAAGTGCTGCATTGTTTACAATCGGAATTTTATTTGGTGGAGTTTATGGTGGTTTGGCAGGAGCAATTGGGTCTGCACTTTATGATATTGTAGGAGCATATTCAGCTTATACGCTTTGGTCATTTTTTATAAAAGGTGGGGCAGGATTTTTGGTTGGATTTGTAGCTAATCACAAATTTTTATTAAACTTTGCTAAATCTAAGGGACAAACTGGAGAAATTATTAAAAATATTATTGCGATTTTTGTTGCTGGGGCTTGGACATTAGCAGGGTATTTGGTTGCATGGAGCTTTGTTTTGGGTGGATTTGATAAAGCAGTTTTAAATATTCCTGCTTCACTTTTATCATCTGGAATTGGTTTGATTGTTGCAATTCCTCTTACTTTAGCCCTAAAAAAACCTCTTAGAAAATTTTTGAAATAATATAAAGCTTACCTCTTTTGGATACGGGGTAAGCTTTTTTTCTTATTTAACGTCATTGAAATAATTTGATGAACTTTCTTCGATGCTATCAATACGTTTTAGACTGATGTAAATTAATTTGCCATTGTGATAATCAATAGCTTTAACTAATTTGCACGTTACCCCAACAATAATTGCTGAAATTTTGCACCCTCCGATAACGAAAGTTACTCTCTCATTTAAGCGTTTGCAAAGGTTATCAGCTAATGTATTTGAGCAACTAAGTTCTGGATCAATCCCACAAAGTACACATTCATCTCCATCTTCTGCTTCTGATAATACATCTGAGCAGCCATTTGGATAATGATGGTGTTTTTTACATTCGCATTCATCATGCTTAGGTTTGCATTCGTGGTGGTGATGTTTGCACCCACAGTCGTTGTGTGGACCAAAATTATTCACATAATAACTCATAAATAATACCTCCTTTTTTAGTTGTTTTCGTAATAACAATCTTCTATAAAATCAATACGATCAATATTAAATGTTCTAATATTTCCAGTACCCAGCTCAATCGCTTTAATATATTCTGCGCAAACTTGAACTACAATCACATTGTAACGGTAACGCCCAGAGTAAATAACAACCTTTTCATTAACTAAATCTTGAAAGCTATTTTGTAAGTAAGTTGCCATGATAGTATACCTCCTATTTGATTAAAGTATTAGAGAAATTTTAAGATTTTTTTTGTGCCATCTCTAATTATAAGATATGTGTAACTAAGTAAGTATGTTACAATTGAGCCTAAAAAAACAAAATATTGCAATATTTAGGAAACAAGTTTTCTATTTATGGTCCAAATAAGGAATAATGATTAAGAAATTTTGAAATAATAAATTTAAATTGTATGTTTGGGCTATTAAAATTGTTACTTTTGGGGTATACTTCTAAGGTGATACTTTAAAATATTTGGGTTGCAATATAAAAAAGAGTGGTAAAACTCGCATATTTAATGTATAATGTATATGCAAAACAACCCCACTAATGGTGCATACACCAAGAAGAAAAGGAGCGATTAAAATATGACACTTTATGAACAATGGGAAAACTATGGTGAAGACGCAAAAACACGTTCAACTGATGAATACAAGCGTGTTGTTGAGAAATATCTTACAAAAGAAAGAGATATTTATGCTCACTTGCTTTCAAACCCTGACGAAATATTAGAAGGAACAATTACTGAGCTTGGTCAACGTTTTGGAATGAGCGACTCAGAATTTTTAGGATTTGTTGATGGTATTAACGAAAGCTTAATTGCTGGACCATACGATTTAACTACTCTTGTTGCTGACTCACAAGTTAAACTTGAGTATGACCTAAAAAAATTATACTGGAATATGTTAGATGCCAAAGCTGATTGGTTATACAAACTTCCACAATGGGATACTCTTCTTTCTGAAATCGAAAAAGAGCGCCTAAAAAGAGATTACAATAAATCTAAAACAGTTGTTAAAAAAGAAAAAATTGGTCGTAATGACTTATGTGTGTGTGGAAGTGGTAAGAAGTATAAAAAATGTTGTTTGCATAAAAAATAACTGCTCATGGAGCAGTTTTTTTATAGAATTTTGAGAGGAAAAAGTTAATGGAAGTTGCATGGAGCTATAATTTAATTAAACTATTGTATGTAATACTCATAGTTGCCAAAATATTAAATATATATATTATAAAAAATATCGAAAATAATCATGACGTAAAAAAATTTAATATTTACAAAAAAGATTTCGCAGTTCTTATAGCCTTTGGTTGCTTAGTTTGTGCAATAATTATAAATATTATGATTTTTGTAGGAGGCACACCTTTTAATCAAGATATTGTTGTAATCACTGTATTAATGTTAGGTATAGCATTTTTAAGTAGTAGAAGCAGTGTCTTAATGGGGGAACAAACATATCTAAATGTAGGTGGATATACAGTTGAACCACAGTTAATCAAAAATGTAGATAGTAAAAAAAGAGGATTTTATACTATCTTTACCTTAAATTATGCTGAAGAAATCCATGGATATAAAAAACAAGTTTTGTATTACACTGGGCAAGATGAAACATCGTTTTTGGAACAAATTAATGAAATGATACAGCTATCATCAAATACTACTGATGATGGAGAAATTGAATAAACCCTAAAACTCAATTATCTAAATAGATGGTTGGGTTTTTTGTATTAAAGACACTTACTCGAGCTAACTCTCCAAAAACCAAAATCCAAAAATCATGATGATCTGCTTTTTTTGTCCTATTTTGATTGACAATTCTTATATGATATATTCTTGCCTCAAAAACGCATAACAATAAAGAGGGATTATTTTTCCCTCTAGTTAAAGTTTTTCAACTATTGAATTTGGATAGTAGTGTTCAATAATTTCTTTGTATGTATAACCTCGATTGACCATACCACGTACCCCTTCCTGACTCATACCAACTCCATGCCCAAATCCTCCACCATAAAATGTAACTTCCAAAAGATTGCCATCTTTACCATAATTAATTTTTGGACTAAAAAAGGCACTTGGTAACAACGTCATATTATCCACTGTTGAACCATCGGCACGAAAAATTTGTATAGGTGGCTCAGCACTATCTTTTTGTATAGGTGCAAAAAGTGTACGAATTGCATATTCCGTCTTAACTTCCACTGTAGCATCTTGCCCAACAACTACTATAGAAATTATATTTCCACCTTCTCCACGCTGTGTAATTTCTATATCCAAAACTGCTCCTATATTATCAACTGTTTGAATTTGCCAGTTATTTTCACTATCCAAAACTTTAACCACGTGTGAATATTGACCAGTTAATCTTTCTATACTATTGTTTACAACATGACTTAACTCATCTACACTATAAAAAACTTCCCATCGAAACCAAGCAGCATGGTCATCAAACGCATCTATTTCAGAAGGTGCAAGCTGAAAAAATTCCATCAAATCCTCTTCACTTTGCATATTTTCAACTACTGAACTTCCTTCATATTGCTGATTGGCAGATAAATATATTGGTGTGCTAGTTGGAAAAGTTTCTCCACTTGCCCACACTTCCCCAGAATTTGCTGTATGTCCAGCAGATGTTGAGAAAAAGTTTCCACTTACAATATTATTATTATATTTCAAAACTTGACCTTCAGTTTCTTTTATAGCTTTTACTGCCAGCTCATCTACTTCTACATTATTATAAACTTGACTCGCTGTTGTATCATCAAGTTGAGCTGCATACTTCACAAATTGACTGCTAGTTTGACGAGAAACAGCATAACTTCTAGCCGAAATTGCCTGTACTTTGAGTGCCTCTAATCCAAAACTTGGAGGCATTTCACTAGGGATAACTCGTGCCAAATAATCATTCATCGAAACTTCATTAACTACAGTATAACCATTCACATCTTTATAAACTTCCACTGACCCTGTATAGCTTGGATTAGCACTGCTTCGTGTTATAGAATTTAGTTGCAAAAGCCCATCATTTACAGCATTTACAACCAATTTATTTTGGTCATCAACCCATTCAAATAATTCACTGTCCCAAACATCTCCCTTTTTAAAAGAAAACGTCTGGTCATTATAAGTCAATTCACAATCTGCTAAAGCTTCAATTTGTACCTGACTATGAAAATAATCACCAAGCCCATCTTCAGTAATTACAACTCTAACTGTCTCACTTGATGGTTTTTCAATAATTCTTAACGCCTTCACTGCCTCATTTTCTAATGTATAATCGACTTTTGCACCTGAAGATACATTTAAAAACGAATGCCAATCACCACTTGAAGTATAATCTGTTATATTTACATCAGAATTATAAGAAAATTTTCCAGTGTCAGCAAATTCAATGTAACTATCCGTAATACGCAAAACGGTATCAATTGTACCAGCCATGTATTCCACAAAATCTATAATTGTACCTTTTTCAACTTTCAAATTAATAACAGAACCTTCATGTTCACTTGTAAGTTTTTTATTTTGGTAGGCTATTTCATTATCTCCAAATTGTATCCAAACTGTATCTCCATCAATTTTTGAGATATAACATTCTTCTAGGATACTTTTTGTATCAATCATTTGCATAATTCCCAAAATTTCGTTCCCAACCATTGCTACTTCTAGCGTATAATCTGTTAAAGGATCTAAAATCAATCCACTAAAACTATATATTCCACTATCAGTCAAAACAGTTAACGGCTCTAAATTGCTATAGCTTGCAGGAGTTTTTACTATACTAATATCTTTAATAACTACGTTTTCTGCTTGTCCAATCGTAATTAAAGCTTGATAGTACATCTCCAAAAAGCTCTCAAAAGCAATTGATTGAGCCAACATTTCTTCCGATAGTGCCAAATTAAATGTATAATCATCACCTAAAACATCTGAAATTATTTGAGAAGCTAATTCATTTGTTACAGGTTGCATTGCTAAATCTACTGTTAAATAATTAAATTTTTCTTTACTCTCTAACACTTCATAATATTTGTTATACCAAATTCCAGAACTAGAACTTTCCAAAACTTCATCGTTATATAAAGTATGAACCAAAATTTTTGCTATGTTCGCTTGCATACAGGGCATTGCATACACTTCATCAATTCCACGTTGCTCTCCTTGTACTTCACTAAAAAAATTTTTACCTTTTTGGATTAAAGGATTTGCTAACTCTTTTAAATCATCACTTTGATAAAAAAGCACTCCCAATAACATCATGCCCATAACAGCCAATCCAAATCCTGAATTTTGTGGTTCATTTTGTTGCCTTCTTGATGAACTACGTCTTGACGAACTTCGCCCAGAGCCTCTACGACCATTTTCCCTCATTTCATTTCCTCCTTAGCTTTAAAATACTTGTACATTATATGTTTAAAGAAGAAATAAAATGACAATCTCACTCCATTTATATAAAATTTTGAGCCTATTTTTTCAAACTCAAAATGAACTAATTAGATTATCACCATTTTTTTATATTATATTCACTTAGAAAAAATATTTTTTGCATTAAATTTTATTTTAGTCACTATTAACCTAAAAAAAGCTCTATACCCCTAAAAGTATAAAGCAAATTTTACATATTTATTTTATTATTGATTAATTAACTCGATAATTTGTGATAATTTTTTAGCTCCAAAAGCAACTTTTTCGTTATCAATTATTATTGCTGGAACACTCATAATATTGTATTTTTTCTTGATATCTTCAAATAAAGCAATATCAATCATTTCTGTTTCTACATTTTCATTTAAAATTGCAACTCTTTGACCTGCAACTACTACATCTGGGCAAAGGTGACAAGCTAACGAAACTACTACTTTTACATTTACAGGTTTACTAATAGCTTTGATTTTCTCAACATCATCTGGAGAAATAGCCTGCCCATCACTACCTAAATTATAAATTGTAAGCACAAAAGAATTCAGCTCATGCCCTCCTGGAACTCCACAGAATTTTACTCCAGTATAGTTATCATTTTCATCTAACATACATACTACAGGGAATTTGTCAATACTTAATTTTTGTTCTAATTCTGGATTTTCTCCTTTTTGCACAACATCTAGTGCCAACTTATTACTTAAAACCGTCAATTCTTCCAAAAGTTTTTGCAACTCTTGAGAACGGTCATTTGTTGGGTCTACAACCGTTACAAACTTCACGTTTTTAGTTAATCTTGCAAACACTCCATTTAATTGGGCTGCCACTTCTGCCGTAATAAAACGATTACCTTTTGAAACCTTTACTTCTTCGTGTTTAACTTGTTTTGGAGGAGCTTTTTGAACGTACTCTTCTTTAATTCCAAGTCTATCTTTTTCATGAGCTACATACTTTTCACATTCAGTTGCCGCAATAGCCCCATCAGCTACAGCAGTTACAATTTGACGCAAGTTTTTGTGGCGTAAATCACCTGCTGCATATACCCCATCAATTTTAGTTTTCATATTATCATCAGTAATGATATATCCGTATTGGTCAAGCTCTACTTCATCTTTAACCATGCTAGTTGCAGGCTCTGACCCAGCGAATATAAACATACCGAAAGAGTCGCCTTCTGGAGCATTGTATTCCCACTCTTCACCAGTAATATTGTTTCTAAATTTAGCACCTTTTAGAGTGCCATCTCCCCAAATTTTAACGACTTCTGTATTAAATTTTATATCTACATTTTCAGCTTTTTTAGCCTTATCAGCCACAGTTTTTGCACACGTAAAATCAGCTTCACGAACAATTACTGTAACTTTAGTTGCAAATCTTGTTAAAAATACCGATTCTTCAGCGGCTGCAAACCCTCCACCTATTACAAATACTTCTTTTCCTGTAAATAATTCTCCATCACAAGTTGCACAATATGCAATCCCTCGACCGATATATTCACTCTCTCCTTCAAAGTTTAATTTTCTTGGTGATGCTCCTTGTGCAATGATTACACTTCTAGCTTCAATTGTCCCTTTATCTGTAGCAATTTGCTTAACATCTTCCAAAAGCTCATATCCAGTAACTTCTCTTGAAGTAAATTCTACTCCAAAACTTTCTGCTTGCTTTCTCATAAGCTCCATAAGGTGTGGCCCTGTAGTATCTAAAACCCCTGGGTAATTCAAAATTTCAGCTGTCGTATTAACCTGACCGCCCCATTCTGCCTTCTCGATAATAATAACGTTCATTTTTGCACGACCAGAGTAAATTCCTGCTGATAAACCAGCGCTTCCTCCACCAACTATTGCTAAATCATAAATCATGTAAAATCCTCCTTATAAATTTATTTATAAACTATAGTATACTTAAAACGCTTATCAATTATACCCTATATTTATAAATTGAAAAAAGCTATCATTTCTGATAGCCTAAAATTAAAGTTTTCCGATTAAATCTAAGCTTGGCGCTAAAGTTTCTGCTCCTGGCTTCCATTTAGCTGGGCAAACTTGGTCACCATGTTCATGAACAAATTGAGCTGCTTGAACTTTTCTTAATAATTCTTCAGCGTTACGACCAATTCCGTTATCATGGATTTCATAAGCTTTGATAATTCCATCTGGATTTACTACAAAAGTTCCTCTTAATGCAAGACCTTCTTCTTCAATCATAACTTCAAAAAATCTTGCTAAGTGACCAGTTGGATCAGCTAACATTGGGTATTGAATTTGTGCAATTGTATCTGAAGCATCTGCCCAAGCTTTATGAACAAAGTGAGTATCTGTTGATACTGAGTAAATTTCACAGTTGCTAAGTTGAAATTTTGAATAGTTATCTGCTAAATCTCCAAGCTCTGTTGGGCAAACAAATGTAAAATCTGCTGGATAAAAGAAAAATACTGACCATTTTCCGTTTAAATCTTCTTGAGTTACCTCTTTAAAATCTCCATTGTGGTACGCCTGTACTTTGAAATCTGTTACTTTAGTTCCAATTAATGACATGATGTTCTCCTTTTCTGAATACAAATAATTTATAATAATACTGAAATAATATTCTAGTCATGGTTTATGCCTTCTGGAAATAATAATAACTCTTATCTAATAAAAAGTCAACACTTAATTTAAAAATTTATATATAAATATAATTTTACATAAAAAAGCAGACTACATTTGTAATCTGCAACAAATTATCAAGGTCAATTCCAATAATCATCAGCCTTGACATTTCCATAATAATAAATCCCATTTTCTGCATCTTGAATTAACTGAACATTCGCCTTTTCTGCATCATTAAGCACCGACTCTGAAAAATTTGCTGCCGACACAGTTCCTTTGTACCAACTTTGTGAGTTAAAATAATTTTGCAAATCACTACTAGCGAATATTCTTCCATGTCTAGCGTATATTTCATTTCTTGCCAATCTTAATTGTGCATTTGATAAATGGTCTATATCAAAACTCGACAAATACAACGTATTACTATTTGGCAAAATGTATGTCCCTGTATTTGCAGTAGTTTGAGACGTAGTTCCCTTTTCAAAATTACTAATTAACTCCACATTCTTTTTTTCTATGTCGCTAAGCCATGACTCCGAAAAATTATCAGCTGAAACCGTTCCATTGTACCAACTTTGCGAATTAAAATACTGTTGTAAATCGCTACTCGCAAATATTCTTCCGTGTCTTGCATAAATCTCATTTCTAGCAATTCGTAGCTCTTCCTCTGACAAATGTGAAATATCTGAAGTTGATAAATATTGGCTGTTACTGTTTGGTAATAGGTAAGTTGCTGGCTTCATTTCATTAAATCGTTCTGTTGCCATACTTAACAATATCCATTCTTCTTCAGCCGATAAATTTAGTTCATGATTTATTTCTTCTGAATATGCTGCCCCATATATATTGGCTTCATTTTCAAACTCACTTATTTCTACCTGAATATCATTCGCACCTACAGATAAATTATTCAATGCCTCTGTAGTAAGTTCTCCATTATTCATTAATTCGATTAAATATACAGATTGTTGTTCCAAATTTTCAAGTTGCCATATAAATTTTTCAATCTTATCTACACTCTTATCAGCAATAATCGAATTCGCTTCTTCCAACAAATCATCTAACCCTATAATTTCATCAACATTATTCTTTAGTGCAAACATTGCAAAATTGTTAACTTGAGAATTAAACTCCTGTAATTGCTGATTTTTTGAATAGCTACTATATCCAAAGCCTCCCCCAACTAAGCAAACGCCCAAAACTCCTGCTATAATTCCATTATTTCCTTTGTTTTTTGGTTTAATTTCTTCCATCATTATCTCCTTTAGTTATCTTCTTTGTACTCAAAATATTGATTTACGCCATTTATAATTCCATCTATAATTTTGAATTGATATTCATCTGTAGCCATCAGTAAATCTTCTTGTGGATTACTCATATAACCCATCTCCACAATTGTAACTGGCATTGTTGCCCAATTAATTCCACTCATCGTATCCGTTTCCCAAAGCATATCTTTTACAGCACCTGTAGCAACCAACATATTTTCAAGAACAGCCTCCGATAAGTAGCGACTATCTTCATATAGATGAGCCACATATGGATTATTCACTGTTGGACAAATGGTCATCATTCCTTGTTTTGCAGTGTTTTCAGACCCATTAGCATGAATTCTAATAAAAATATCAGCATTTCCTTCGGTTGCAATTTGCGCTCTTTCCATATTTGAAATATCCACATCATGAGTTTCTCGTATCATTACAACTTCATACCCATTTTCAATTAACGCATCTTGCAACTTTAGAGCAACGTCCAAATTTAATTCATACTCTGCCAAACCACTTGTTTTTCCTGCTGTTCCAGACGTTACTTTATTTTTAGTTTGCGTTGCTCCTGGACCAATTGCCTCCTGCTCGCTGTTTCCATATCTTTGGTGACCAGCATCAATCGCTACTATATATTTAGGTGCTTGTTCAATTTCATATATAGGTTCATTAATAATTGTCTGTGTTTCTTCCTTATAATATGTCTCTTCTTCGATTATTGTTTCATCTGCAACATACTCAATAGACTGGTCGTGAGTTGAACTTTCAACTTGAGTCTTCAAATCTTCCAAAACAATTGGCTCAATATCATTGCCACAACCCGTCAAACTACATATTGCACACATTAGTAAAAAATTTTTCATTATAAATTAATTTCTCCTTCACTTATTTTATACCCTCAATCAAAAGTACTCCTTTAGCACTATTGTACCATTGTGTTCTCATTGGGTCAAATTTTAGCTAATAAAACTATTATTTCTCTCAAAAAAAGGACATTTTTTTCAGCTCAGCACGATTTTTAAAATTAGCTTTTTTTAGATTAGCTTTTTCAAGTTAAATTATACTTTTTGCCACTGACATGTAATGTCTTTTTAAAATATCAAGCAAAAAATTTTTAGAACATTAAAAAAACCTGATTACATTGTCAAATATATTTAAACAAGCCATTTTATTTTTTTATAAGCTTAATATTAATATTTTAATTGATAAAAATCATTATATTTTCTATTTAATACTGTTAATAAAACATCAGTAATTTTTTATTCAAATAATTATTGGTATATTTTCTATATTTTGTAAATAAAATATTAACTGTATTTTATTTATTACATACACATCAAAGTGTGATTTCTAATACATTATAACTATATACTTATGTTTAATTTTAAGAAAAGGAGGAATTATATGGAAAAATTTAACAAATTAAAATTAGAAACAAAGTTATGTATTTTTATGGTAAGCCTTACCACAATTAGTATTTTAAGTCTAGTTTCTATAATTTTAATTAGAAACATGACGACTACAGCTGACCTCATTAGAAATCAACTGGCAACTTATTCTGAATTAAATTCTGCTCTTGTTCAAAATAAGTTTAACACTGCAAACACTGTCGGAACTAACCTTGCTACTTATGTTGGAGATAAACTTACTGGAACTAGTTCTGAGGAAAACCTTGCATACAGTAGGTTTTACAACAAAAAAATTAGTTTAGATTTAATTGCAATTGAAGATTATCTCTACAATAATATTTCTACCAACCTAGCTAACAACACACTCTATGATGCTATTGGGGTATATTTTGAACCATATGCCTTTGATGAAAACATGTCAGCATACGCCTTCTATACTGATAGCAATCATCAAATTGTTACATATAATTATTATGATGACTACGCTCATGAGGATTATTATGCAACTGTAAAGGCTAGCAGAGAAACGTTTCTTACTAACCCATATATAGGTGAAACAGGCTATCCAATCTTAACACTTTCTGTACCAATTACTAATAATGGCAATTTTATAGGGATTGTCACTGTTGATTTAAGACTAGCTGATTTTATTGATACTACAGTGTCTGACGAAAAATATCCTTCTCTATTTTCAGCAATTTTAACAAACAATTTTGATGTAGTTTTCAACTCTACAACTTATGATAAAATGGGTGTTAATATCTCAAATATTGTAACCTCTGAAGGGGTAACAGATGCGTTTAAATATGCAGCCAAAGAAGCTCCTTTTAATTATAATACTATTAGTTTGCAAGGTGAAAAACACGAGCGTTACTTATACCCAATTGATGCTTTTGGACACACTTGGTGGGCTCATGTAGCCGTTGAGACTAAAGACATCTACTCTGAAACACTTAATTCCACAATACTAAGTATTATACTTGGAACAATATCATTATGCCTAACAACTTTTATTATCGTTTGGTTAATCAAAAAATATCTTAGACCATTGGAAACACTAACTGATGTAGCATCTGATATTGAACATGGAAATTTATCCATAAATGTAACTGCTCCTTATGACGATGATGTTGGAAAAATAATCCACGATTTTAACGCAACAGGAAAATCACTAAGTAATATTGTCAACGAAATTGAAACCGTTTTACGAGAAATGGCAAATGGTAATTTTGTAATAGAGGATAAAGTTAATGGCACTTATAATGGTGACTTCTCTACAATTAAAGTATCCATGTTAAATATTTCCGAAATGCTAAAAGAAACTTTAACTAAAATCAGCCTTACTACGCAAGAATTAAAAACAAACTCTCAAGATATTGCACATTCTGCCTCAACACTTGCTCAAAGTAGCAATGAACAAACTGATTTATTAGGAGAATTTGTTCATACAACTGAAAATATGGCTGTAGCTATTACTAATATTAATACAAAAGTAAATGAGAATACAGAAACTGGAATTATAGCTAAAAATACTGCTATATCAGGCAAAGAAGCTATGGAAGATATGTTAGTTGCTATGAATAGTATTTCACAATCTAGCAAAACTATTGCCTCTGTCCTTACCATAATCGAAGCTATCACTAAACAAACTAACTTACTTGCACTAAATGCAGCTATTGAAGCTTCACGTGCTGGGGACGCTGGAAAAGGGTTTGGTGTTGTTGCAAATGAAATCCGAGAACTCGCAAACCGTAGCAGTGACACGGTTAAACAAATTGACGGTATTATTAAATTAAGTTTAGAAGACGTGGAAAAAGGTCAACAAATGGCCAATAAAACTGCTACTTCCTTTATGGAAATTTCGGCTACAATTGATAAAAACGTTGCCATTTCCGAAGAATTATTAATTATGAGCGATGCTCAAAAAGCAAGTATTGATGAACTTGTTGGAACTATTAAGCAAATTTCACAAAGTGTTACCGAAAACACTGCTTCTGCCCAAGAAAGTACGGCAATTAGCGAACAACTTGCTTCTCAGGCACTCCACCTTGAAAAATTAATGCAACAGTTTAAATGTAATTAAAAAACCCCTGTGCCACATTTAAGGTACAGGGGTTTTTTCTATAAATCTAACAAACCTTCTTTATTTAAACCACTATATATTTTGTGTATATATGCATCAAGTTCAAAGCCTACTAAATGAATATTTTCTTCCAATAATTCAGCTGTATTTTCATTAAAAAATCCTTCATTTTCATCTTTACGATATACACAAATTTGTGCAAACAAAGAATTTACTTTAATAACTAAAGCTTGATCAGCGATAAAAGAATATAGCGAAATATGTTCTCCATAAAGTGGTTGATTAAACGTAAATCGTTTTCTAGCCAAATGAATTAGCGTTGAAATCCCAAAAACAGGGAAATTATTTATATCGTGAGCTTGATATATACGATAATCTAAATAATCCACAATTTCAAATAATTCATCTGGTTCAACATCTTGTCCATAAATTACCATCGTATCACATTTTGTTTTAGGCACATCACGATATTTATTATTAACAGGCAAAGTATATTCATTTTCTAAATATACAATAAAAGTTTTATTTCCTAAATAATTCATTATAGAATATTTTTCTCCATCAATATAATATGTGATAATTGCCTGAATATCCTCATTTTCCACATCATCATTAAGGTAATACGTTCTATCTTCTACCCCATTTTGATGCTGTAAACCGTTATAAATATAACTCATATACGGAGAATTCGGGTCAAACTTACATAAATGATAAGTTTTATTTATATCAAAACTTGTTTCTGTATATAAATAATAGTCAAAAGAAATTTCTATATCATTAAATAATCCAAAATAATATGGCATAAAAATATGGTCACTATTGCTTGTAAGACGGGGATTATTTTTTAATTCATTAATTTTTTCTGGTGTAATTTCCGTAAAAATCAAATCATTTGGTTCAACATCTCTTTTTGTAAACTCCTTAATTAGACTAGGAGTCAAATTTTGTTTAGTAAATATAAAGTTTAACATTGTTCGTTCCCTTCTTAAAATTAGTTAGATATATTATAGCAAAGCTTTGTTTTTCAATCAAGATATGGATTTTAAATTAATTTAACTCCTAGTCAAATTTTTATTAATATGCCATTTATACACAATAATTGGTGTAAAAATACAAATCAATCCCACTACAACAATTGTAATCATCAAATTCATTGTCCAATAATTATATTTAGCAAAAGGTATAATATTTTTAATTATAGGAAAACTTACATCTAATAAAAGTTTGCTTGCAACCACTGAAATTACAAGGGTTAGCCCCGCATAAAATCCACCTTCATAAGTTAACATATTATATAATTGCGAACGACACATTCCCAATGTTTCCATTATTATAAGTTCTTTTTGACGTAAAATTACGTTTGTTGCTAACGTATTTATAAAATTCATTACTCCTACTAATAACAATATAAATGATGCACAAAAGCCTAAAACTTCTAATACTGCTAATTGTGAACGAAGCTCTATCATTTTATCTAGCCTAGCATTTACAACTATTTCAGGATCATGAGATAATAAATTTCTTATTTTCTCCAATAAAATATCATCATTAATTTGATTAGTATGCAAAATCACTTTATATGGTTGTGTATTTAAATATAAACTCTCCAACATGGTTTCACTTATATATAAATTAGGAGCAGTTTTAGAAGTATTAACCTCATTATTAAAGTTTTCATAAATAAAACTTTCTCCAATTCTAAAACTAAAATAATCTTCGTTATTATTGCTAAGTTTAATTGTATCTCCCAGATTAAAAAGATTGTCACCATTATAAAATTGTTCTGTTAATAATACAGTTTCACCAGCTTCAAACCGTTGTAAATTCAAGGAATTATCTGTTATATTGTGGGCATGATTTATATTTAGACCAAAAATTTGACTCGACATATTTTTTTGATAGGCCTGCAAATTTGTAATCATTTCTTCACTTTGTATCTTGTACATATACTTCCCAAATACCTCATTATCATACACAATATTAACTGCTTCACCATGTTGAGGAATAGTTATAGTATATGCAACGTTTACCCCCTCCAATTGGGTCACTTCTTCAATAATTTCTGGTGTTAAAGGATTAATTTTTTTTGCCTTATCATATGAAATAACTATGTCACCATCTTCCCAATTTGCAACGACTTGACGTATATCTACCATAGAAATTAAGCCATTCACCACAAAATAAAGTGACAACCCTAAAGTCATTGAAATTAACACCAAATACGTACTCTTTTTATCCCTCCAAATATTGCGCCAACTCATCTGGAACAGATTTATTTGCTGTCTTGTTTGAACTTGAGTAGTTTTTATATGGGTATAATTTTTTGCTTCAATCGGAGAAATTCTACTTACTATTATAGCTGGTCTGAGTGCTGATAAAAAAGCTGTTATCCCTGTAAATCCAATAGTTCCAGCTAATACTAATGGTGAAAATGAATATACATCTTGTGCTATAAATTGAGTAGCTGTCATAAATTTTAACGCTGTAGGCACAATTACAAAAGATAGGATATCCCCTACTACTATGCCTATTGTAATGCCTATTATCGCCAATTTAAGCACCTGTCGCATTATCATATCTATAATTTGAAAGTTTGTCATACCTATACTTTTTAGAAGCCCATACATATTTATATTTTTAAGCAATGAAATATTAAATATATTATAAATCAATAAATATGCACTAATTAGAATAAATAAGGCAATTGCACCCATCGCAATAAATATATAGCTTTCATTTAAAGTTCTCATTGGAGATATAGTAAAAATTTGCTCCTTAGAAAAGGATATATTTTCTTTTAATTTCTCACAATTCTTGGATACACTTTCTTTTTCTGTAAATGTAATACTCACTGTAAAATCATTGGCTGAAACATTTTTATTAAACTGTTCAGATACATAAATTATGCTTTTCCCATCGTTAAACCCAATACGACTATTCAAAAAATCTGTATAATATCCTGATAAAATGCATAATTTTACTTCATTTTCTAATTTTCCTAAAGGAGTATATGTTAACTCAATTTCCATGCCTAACCTAGGATTAGTAATTCCAATTTCATTTAGGACGCTAATAGGCATCATAACTTCTCTACTATTAGATGGGTAATACCCATTCATATCTGTAATTGCAGGGGTAATATGCTCTGTCCAAGTTACATTATTTGTAGCCACTAAACTAATTTTTGTTTCTAGCTTAGTATTAATATTTCCAACAACTTTTTCAGCTCCCAAAGTTTTAATATTTGGTTGACTTAGTAATTTTTCATATTGAGCTGGCATAAGATGAGAAATTGTAACATCTGCTGCCGAACCCATAAGCCGTATATAGTTGGTTTCGTAGGCCTTTATATAACTTCCTCCTACCCTAAAAATCGTTGTAATGAGAAATGAACTCAATATTAAAGCTACAATAATGAACATATTTCTGGTATGGTTCGCTCTATAGTCGCAACTAGCTAAATTTTTGATAATATTATCATCAAGCGTTAATTTCGTTTTCATATTTTTTTACCTCATCAACAATTTTGCCATCTTGCATATAAATAATATGCTGTGCTTTATTTGCAAAAGTTTCATTATGAGTCACCATTACTATAGTTTGACCCCATTCTTTGTTGGCTTGTTGTAACAATTGCATAACATCTTCCCCAGCTTTACTATCTAAACTACCTGTAGGTTCATCTGCAATAATTAAATCGACTTTATTAATAATAGCCCGAGCAATTGCCACCCTTTGTTGCTGCCCTCCCGACAAAGTATTTGGCATATTATTTATTTTTTGAGCTATACCTAATTTTTGAATAATTTCTCTCAAAAAACTTTCATCAATATTAGTTCTGTCTAATCTACTAGGCAAAATTATGTTTTCATAAACCGATAAAATTGGGACTAGATTTAAATTTTGAAATATAAAACCTATTTTTTTACGTCGAAAAAGTGTTAAATCATCGCCTTTTAATTTGGAAAGAGGAACTCCTGCCACAATTATTTCGCCTGATGTTGCTTTATCAAGACCCGCTATTAAATTTAAAAAGGTAGTTTTTCCAGACCCTGAAGCCCCTAAAATTGATGCAAACTCACCTTTTTTAATCTGAATATTAACATTATCTACTGCTTTTACTATATTTTCACGTTCACCATAGTGCTTGGTCAAACTTTTTGCTTCTATTATATACATTTTCTCACCTCAACTTATTGTGTCTATACTTATTATGGATAGGGGGGTGGATTTTATGCAAAATTTATTAGTTTCAAAATATAAATTAACATAATTACTAAATTTTTACTATTAATTAGGCACAAAAAAGCTTGGTGCTTCATATAATATAGTGAATGTAATCTGTGGTATATAAATTTTGCGAATAAAATTTTAAAAATATATTAATTTAGCATAATGAAAGGAGGATTTCATGGATATTTTAAAAAAGACTATTCCTTATTTAATTGTAATGTTAATAAGTTTATATTGTGTTCCATTTTTCATAACGGCTAATACAAGCTCTATAATGACAGTATTACTACTTCTCAATCCAATGCTTTGCTTTATGAATTCTGATTTATATGATACAAAAAAATCTTTTCATATGCTCCTTTCAATTTTTATATCATTATTAATAGTACAAGTGTATTTAACTTATTCTTTATTATCTGCAAATCTTATCTAAAAAAGGCCTCCCACTTTTGTAGGAAGCCTTTTTATTTTACAACAGTATAATTTTCATTAAAAATATCACCTAAATATCTAATTAAAATTACTCTAATGAGGGCAGCAATAGGGACCCCTGCCAACATTCCAATCAACCCATACAACTCTCCACCAATTACAATAGCCAAAAGTACAACTATAGGGTGTAGTTTAACATTTTCTCCCAAAACTTTGGGTACAATAAACCATGCATCAAGCTGTTGAAGTGCAAAAACTGCAATCATTGCATATAAGCCCATATTTGGATTTTGACCTAAAGTTCCAATAACTCCTGCTAAAACTACCCCTACAATTGGCCCAAAGTATGGAATTAGGTTAAAAATTCCTGTAATTATTCCAATTATAATGGCGAAATCCAACCCAATTATAGTTAATAAAATGCTAGTTAACGCACCCATAATCACAGTATCTAACACTTGACCACGTATATATCCTGTTAAAACAGTATTAATTGAGCCTCCAAGTTGTGACACTTCGGTATAAATTTTTTCTGGCAATATTCTTTTTAAAATGTTACTACAAATTTTAAGGAGTTTTGGTTTATCTTTTACTATATAAATAGCTAAAATTACACCTAGAACTATATCTATAATATTTTTACCAATAGTCGCTAGTATACTAATAGTTCGTTCTCCAAGAGTAAAAATAAACTTATTTATAAAATCATACATCTGTGTAACAATTCGGGTAACCATTGTAGAAAGTGTTCCCCCACTTAAACTTTCAATCATTTGTTGAATAAGCCCTTGAAAATAGGTGATGTACGCACTAATTGTTGAAGCTATATCTCCAATACTAGTTTGGTGTAAAACTTCACGCATATTCATAGAAACCATCAATACAAAAACTCCAATGAAAGCTACTACTGTAATTATCCCTAATAATGTTGCCAATAATCTTTTTTTTGAATTTGAATAATTGCCCTTTAATCTAATAACATATAAATCAACCACAGGGTCAATAAAATATGCTATTATCAAACCTATTATTAATGGCTTAAAAATTGATAGTGTTGCTGAAATAAATCGTACAATCCCCCCCCAGATGATGTTTATATTAAGCATTATGCCCAATAAAAACATTGCAATCAGCACGCTAATTAGTGCATATGTGCATATGGTTAAATATTTGTTATTGCGTTCAATTTTCATCTAGGGGTTTCCCTTCTAGTAAATTCTAGTAATTTTTCATTTCTTTTAGTAACGTTGCAACATAATCGTAAACTCTCGCCATTGAGCTAATACTCACTCTTTCATTTGGTGAATGAATTTCCAACATATTTGGTCCAAATGCAATCATATCAACACCTTCTAGCTTTTGAGATAAAAATCCACATTCTAAACCTGCATGAACGGCTTTAATCTCTGCTGGAGTTTCATACTTTTCATTATAAACTTTTACTGCCAAATCTCTAATTTTAGACTCTGGCGCATATTGCCACGCTGGATAATCAGACCCAATATCACATTTAGCTCCTGATAATTTAGCCACCCACTCAACTCTCGATAACAGTTCAAGTTTTCTTGTTAAAACTGAGCTTCTCACAGAAGTTTTAGCCAAAAATTCTCCATTTTCGATAGTCAAAATCCCTACATTTAATGAAGTTTCAACTAAATTTTCAAGTTGATGGCTCATTCCTTGTACTCCATATGGTAATAATCTGATAATTGATATAAGTTTTTCTAATACATCATCTTTAATCACCTGTCCAGCTGTATCCACCTGTTTAGCTAAAATAAAAATATTAGG
Source organism: Epulopiscium sp. Nele67-Bin005 (assembly GCA_002007365.1). Taxonomy (GTDB): domain Bacteria; phylum Bacillota; class Clostridia; order Lachnospirales; family Cellulosilyticaceae; genus Epulopiscium_D. The sequence continues at coordinate 28,817 of LNZR01000079.1, forward strand.
GTCTTGAGCTGAATATTCATCTTTAAAAGATTGTTCTAATTCTTGAATTGTTTTCAAAAATGCTTCTGATTGAGATTTTTGCACACTTATAGTAGCATCGCATTCTCTTGTAATAACATTATCTTTTGTACCACCATCTATAGTTGACAATTTAATATTATACTTATTATTACAAACTTCCAAAACTCTCCCCATCAATACATTAGCATTTGCTCTTTCATGATGAATTTCTCCTCCAGAATGACCCCCTACTAACCCCTGAATATGCACATGGTATGATACATTTTCTGAGCTATTATCCTCAAATTCAAGTGGTAATGATAAATAGGCTCTTGCTCCTCCTGCACAACTTACCAGAAATTCACCTTCATGAGTTGTATCAATGTTAATTAATATCTTCCCATTCAAATATTCTGGGTGCATATTATCTACTCCACCCATTCCAGTTTCTTCTTCAGTTGTCATCAAGCATTCTAAAGCTGGGTGTTCTAAAGTGTTATCAGCTAAAACCGCCATTTGATAAGCAATTGAAACACCATTATCAGCTCCTAAAGTTGTACCTTTTGCTTTAATCCAATCACCATCAATAAACAAATTAAGCCCTTGTTTTTCAAAGTCAAACTCAGTTTCTTTATCCTTTTCACAAACAATATCAAGATGTCCTTGTAAAATTACTGTTGGACAATTTTCATAACCTTTTGTTGCTGGTTTGTAGATGTAAATATTATAATTTTGATCTTGCTTTACTTCTAAACCAAGGTTTTTTGCGAAAGTTACCATATAATCACTTACTTCTTTTTCATTACCCGAGCCTCTTGGGATTGAACTTAATGTTTCAAAATAGTTGAACACCTCTTGAATTTGAACTTTATCTACAACATTTGACTTAACATCAAATTGTAAATCACTTAAAACTTTAGACATATCTATATTCCTTTCCAAAACTACATCTTATTTCTTCCAAAAAATTTCTAAACTATCTGCATGGTTTAATGGATCTGTAAATTGTGCATCTTTTCCATTTAATTTAAGTTGTATCATACCTTGTGGTGTTTTTAAATCAAAGTCAATATAATCAAACACCTTTACAAACATTACGCTACCACCATCTTTTGGGATATTAACCGATTTTCCATTTACTTTAACTGTTATAACATTGTCTAAATCTGTATTATGTTGTGATAAAATTGTTCTTTGAATAGACTGAAATCTTGGGTCATCTGGTTCTAAAATTGGTTCGTCTGGTCTTGCTAAAATTGTTTGCATATTTGGATCTTCTCCTTGTTCTAGTTCATATTTAATGTCATGTTTAGTTTGATTTAACTGGTCTGCCATCTCTTTAGCATATTGCTCTTTGGCTAGATCTTGTGCTAATTTTTCTTTTGCAAGTTGCTCTTCATATTCGCTAGCTTCTTTTTCTTTTGCAAGTTGCTCTTCATATTCGCTAGCTTCTTTTTTTCTCGCAAGTTGTTTTTGTTCCAGAAGTGCTTTCTCTTTTGCAAGTTGTGCCTCAAGTTCCCTAATTTCTTGCTCTCTTGCAAGTTGCACCTTTTGTTCCTCAACTTCTTTTTCTCTTGCAAGTTGCGCCTCAAGTTCCCTAGCCTCTTTTTCCCTTGCAAGCTCTGTTTCTTGCTCTCTTGCCAAGTCTTCTTCTGATACATTGGCAAGGTTTTGTATAGCAGTTTCTTCCTTTATAATAGGTTTTTGTGAAGTCGGAATTGAATAAACACTACTTTCTATAACTGGTAATTCAAATAAATCCTCTTCTTGACTTTCAAAAAAGCTATAAAAACTTTCTTCCTCATTAGTTTCCTCAACTTCTTCTACTAATAAATCTTCTTCAAAAGTTTCTATCACTTCTTCAACGAAATCTTCCTCCACAGACCCTTCATCAATATCTAATTCCTCATCAGAAATTTCACCTAATAAATCTTCATCATTTGACTCCCAGTATAACTTATCTTGGTCTTTCAAAATATAACTATGGTCTACAATTTCACCATTAACATACAAAGTATAATTATCATTTTTTTCAAGATATGCCTCAAGCTCTTCTAAATCAGTTGCCCCAATTTCAATAATTTCATCATTATTTTGTAACTGATAATCTTCAAAAATGCAATCTCCATTTTTAAGCCAAATTGGCAACGTAATTTGGTCATCTCCAATAAACACTGTAATTTGAGGCTCTCCATACTCTTTTAATGTAGCAGTAGCATCTTTTCCTTCTTGAGCATAGATAACTTTAATTTTATCATCAGCTTCAATTTTACTATCTATTCCAACTTCTTTTTCATTTAACAAAATTTGCCCAACTACACCTTGCCCACCTCTTACCCGACAACGCTTTTGGTCAATTTTGAAAAATAAACTTTCTCCTCTTTTTGGGAATACTTGAGTGTGTGGAATGCTAGCTTGAACTAATGCATCTAATACCGTAAGCTCTTTAGTATCAATCATTTGAACAATTTTATCTTGAACTTCAACTTCTATAAATTGAGTTTTTCTAAACTTTGCTCCAACCATACAAATTCCATATGGAGTTACCATTTGAGGACCTTCAATAATTCGGTTTTCATCAACTACATATGCAACATCTGACCCTTTTTTTAAGGCAACACGTTGCGCAATTAAATCAAGTTTTTCCGAGATTTTTTGAGTTAAGCCCAAAATTTGACTTCCTCCACCAACACAAAATACTGCATTTGGCGCACCATTGTTCAACTTTATAATCTTATCAGCAATTAAAGTTGCAAGCTCTGTAACTGATGGTTCAATAACTTTTTCAATTTCTTCTTTACTAATAACCCAAGGCATTCCAACAACATCTTCAAATTCTACTTGGTCTTGTGTTGTTGCCTCTTGCTTTATTCTATCTGCCGTATTAAAATCCACCAAATATTTGTGAACTAATGCTTCAGTAACCTCATCACCTGCAGTAGGTATCATTCCATACCCCAAAATACTTCCATCTTTTGTAATTGCAATATCTGAAGTCCCTGCCCCAACATCTACTAATGCCAGATTTAATAATCTAAGTTGTGGAGGAATTATGGCTTGAATAGCAGCAATAGGCTCTAGTGTTAAATGCGAAACTTTTAATTCCACCATATTTGTAACAGCGTACAAACTTTCCACAACACCTTTTGGTAAAAATGTAGCCAACAATTTAATACTAACTTTTGTCCCCTTGTGACCTTCTAAATTAGTCATCAAATAATCGTCCAAATAATAACTCATAACTGAATGACCTACACAAAAATAATCTTTTGAATTTACATTTTCCTCTAATTCTAAAGCTTCTTGAGCCTTTTCTACTCCATACAGTTCAATTTCTTCAATATGGGTTTTTGTAATTTGAGTTTTATCTTCATAAAGCTTTTCAACTTCAATAACTTGTGTGTTAAGCACACGACCTGCCGCTGCTATAGCTACATCTTTCAACTGACGACCAAGTTTATTTTCCAAGTCATTTTTAACAAATCTTACAGTATTTGCAACTTTTTCAATATCATGTACTTGACCGTCCATCATTGCTCTTTCTTGATGTTCACAAAATGAGCTTTCAACTACAATAAATTTTTCATCTTGTTGGTATCCTACAACACCAATAATTGACCTAGTACCTATATCTAATCCGAAAACTAAATTTTTAATATTAATCAACTCTTTCTATACGTAATTTTTACAAAATTTTATAAACTAAAATTCTTTTTCTCTTTGCTTATTTTAACATACGACAATTTATTTATCTATGGATTTTGTAGGAATTTTATTTTTTATATATAAATTTGTAATTTTGTAATCGCATCTTATCAAGAATTGACAGATTTTTATCATAATCTAACTTCAAACTACTAAATTCGCCTGTATTTATATTGGGTTATTTTGGCTTTTTTTATGCATAAAATTTATAAAAATTTTCTAAAACATATTTATAATTAAATTTGGTTTTTCATATTTTGGATAAGCCTCATAAATTTCCCTATAAAAATCATTTACCCACAAAAAAAGACTGCAATCTGTAATTTGCAATCTATATACACATATTAATTAGTATATCTTTGAATGATTTCATTCAACCCTTTATCTTGCGTTCCTTGCCCAATCGCATTAAATTTCCATTCATCATTATGTTTATAAATTTCCCCAAAAACAATAGCTGTCATATTTGAATAATCATCAGTTAAGTTGTAACGGCAAATTTCAGTATTATTTCTACCATCAACTATTCTAACAAAAGCGTTTTCAATCAATCCAAAATGTTGCTTTCTTTCTATAGCTTTGTAAATATTTACAACAAAAGTAATTGTATCATGAGTTGATGGAAGTTCTTCTAGTTTTACAATAATTTGCTCATCATCTCCATCTCCTGCTCCTGTTAAATTATCTCCTAAATGAACCACAGCATGAGTTTTATGTGCCAAATTTCCATAATAAATTACATCTTCTGTGCGAGCTAACTTTTTATTTTGTAATATTATAGCTGAGGCATCACAATCAATTGGGGCTGGCTTTGAAAAAAATCCACCTTTTCTTTTAACTTCGTCCCACCCAAGCCCAACTACCACTACCGATAAACGTTCATCTTTTTTTGCTAAACTTACTTTTTGACCTTTAACTAAACTAACCGACATTTACTTGACCTCCAGTATAAATTATTCAGTATCAATTCCAAAATGATGGCATAATGAAGCAAGTCCTCCCTGAAAACCACTTCCAATTGCATTAAATTTCCACTCTCCATTATGTCTATAAATCTCACCTACCACAAGAGCTGTTTCCACAGAAAAATCCTCACCCAAATCATATCTAATAATTTCAGTATTTGTAACTTCATCTATAATACGAATAAAAGAATTTGTTACCTGTCCAAAATTTTGTCTACGTTCAACAGCTTCATGGATTGTTACTGTAAATGCAATTTTTGAAATATTATTTGGCACTTGGTTCAAATCTATTTGAACCTGCTCATCATCTCCATCACCTTCACCAGTACGATTATCCCCTAGGTGAACTACCGAATTACTCGGGTGTGATAAATTTCCATAAAAAATAAAATCTGTATCATTTATACATTTTCCATTTTCTCCAACCATAAATACCGATGCATCTAAATCAAAATCATGACTTGATGCAAATTGATTTGTATCCCAACCTAATCCTACTAAAATTTTGATAAGATTTGGATTTCCTTTTGTTAAATCTACCTTCTGACCTTTTGCTAAATTAATTGGCATAGTTTACTCCTTTGATTTTCAAGTTTATTTTAAGTATAACATATCCCATTATTTGACACAATAACAAACATTTCTTCTCTTAATAAAATTCGCTATAAATCAAAGTTAACTTAATCTATTTGTATATTAATTTAAATTTTAACTTATAATTAAAAATCATTCTAACTATAGGACTTATTAAAATTTTCCCTTTTTTACTAAGTTATAATCAGTAATTAATAAATAATTTTATGGTAATTTTATCCATTTTTATATTGGCTCAATAAAATCTATACTCTTTTTAAATAAAATATTAGAAGTTTCTTCCTTATATAAGGGGATACTAATTAAATATAATTTTATAGATATTTTTTGCTATTTCTATCAACACAATATATTTCCTAATATCTATACCAAAGCCAAATTTCCAAATATAGTAAATTGTATAACTTTTCCACAGCAATATTCATAACATATTAACAATATTCAGTTTAATACATAAAGTTACGTTGTAGCATTTTTAACCCAAAGAACATATATTACAAGTATACAAGCAAATTTTTATTTTTTAGGAGGGTAAAATTATGAAGTGTATTTATTGTGGAAATAGTCAACAACATTGTACTTGTGGTGGTAGAAGACCTGAGAAATATTCTTATGATGATAGTTATTACTATTATCCTGTTCCAGGTCCTAGAGGCGAGCCTGGCCCTAAAGGCTGTCGTGGTGAAATGGGTCCTGCTGGTCCTAAAGGTTGCCGTGGTGAAATGGGTCCTGCTGGTCCTAAAGGTTGTCGTGGTGAAGTTGGGCCTGCTGGTCCTAAAGGCTGTCGTGGTGAAATGGGTCCTGCTGGTCCTAAAGGTTGCCATGGCGAAGTAGGTCCTGCTGGTCCTAAAGGCTGTCGTGGTGAAATTGGTCCTCAAGGTCCTCAAGGCCTCCAAGGTGAAATTGGTCCTCAAGGTCCTGCTGGTCCTAAAGGCTGTCGTGGCGAAGTTGGTCCTCAAGGTCCTATGGGTCCTGCTGGTCCTATGGGAGAAACGGGTCCTAAAGGTGCTGATGGAAAATGTGTTATGGGTATGACTGGCCCTCGTGGTCCTCAAGGCCTCCAAGGTGAAATTGGTCCTCAAGGTCCTGCTGGTCCTATGGGAGAAATGGGCCCTAAAGGCGAATGTGGTGCTAAAGGTGAATGTGGTGCTAAAGGTGAGCAAGGTTTAAGAGGTGCTAGAGGATACCAAGGTGTTCAAGGTGAGCAAGGTATTCAGGGTAAACAAGGTGAAGTTGGTCCTATGGGTCCTCAAGGTGAAGTTGGTCCAATCGGTCCAGTTGGTCCTATGGGAGAAATGGGTCCTGCTGGTCCTAAAGGTGATGCTGGAGTTCGTGGTATGGTTGGTCCTATGGGTCCTCGTGGTCCTCGTGGCTGCCCTGGTGAACAAGGACCTCAAGGTGAACCTGGTCCTCAAGGTGAAATGGGTCCTCGTGGTCCTATAGGTCCTCATGGTCCAAAAGGTTGCCCTGGTGAACCTGGTCCTCAAGGTGAAATGGGTCCTGCTGGTCCAATTGGTCCTCGTGGTCCTCGTGGTCCTGCTGGTCCTAAAGGCTGCCCTGGTGAACCTGGTTCTCAAGGTGAAATGGGTCCTGCTGGTCCTCAAGGTGAGCAAGGTCTTCAAGGTGAAGCTGGCCCTCAAGGTGAACAAGGTATCCAAGGTGAAGTTGGTCCTCAAGGCGAACAAGGTATCCAAGGTGAAATGGGTATCCAAGGTATTGCTGGCCCTCGTGGTCCTGTAGGTCCTCGTGGTCCTCAAGGTCTTGCTGTAAAACACAACATCCTTATTATGACATAATTCATCTGTTTTTATATAGTCTACGAAGTAACAGAATGTATGTCATGCAATGTATTTAAATCTGTAATAACTGATTTCTACTTGCAAGTAGGCAAAGTACTTAAGAGATAATTTGACATGCATACTGCCCTGATGTAGCACTGCAAAAAAATTGTTTGCATCTTAATATTTGTGTTTTACCAAATTACATATTTGGAATTGAATGCATCCCCAATTAATATAATGTCACTCTCTTTTTATCTCCACTTTGTTCTCTACCAGCCCATAGAAAATTATTTATTCTTGAGCT